>JAAYBR010000030.1 GCA_012730045.1 Candidatus Hydrogenedentota bacterium
ACATTGCGGCGGTCGCGGTCTCCCTGCTCGACACCGACGGGAACGGCGGGCTGTCGCTGGCCGAGATCGAGGCGGTCTACCCGGACATGGAGGCGGCGTACTTCACCCTGCTGGACGGCAACCGCGACGGCAGGATCACGGCGGCGGAACTGGCGGTCATCGCGACCATCCTTCCCATTGACTCCTACATCGGCATGGTGGACCCGAACGGCGACGGCCTCATCGCCTACGCCGAGGTCTCACAGTACCTCTCGCAGTCCCAGTTTGACGTCATTGACACCAACAGCAACGGCGTCATTGACTGCGTGGATGTCGCGGCGCTCACGGGCGGCGTGATCCCCGGCGAGGGCGAGGGCGAGGGCGAGGATCCGGTCGAGGGCGAGGGAGAGCCCGTCGGCCCCTGCCCGATTGACTTCTCCGACATCCTTCAGACTCTGGCCCCGGTGGTGGTTTCCCTGCTGGACGCCAACGGCGACGGCGGCGTCTCCCTGGCGGAGATTCAGGCCGTGTACCCGGACATGGAGGCGGTCTACTTCACCCTGCTGGACGCCAACCGCGACGGCAAAATCACCGCTTCCGAGCTGTCGGCCATTGTCGGCATTCTGCCCGTCGGCTCCTTCCTGGGCATGATAGACCCGAACGGCGACGGCCTCATCGCCTACGCCGAGGTGTCGCAGTACCTCTCGCAGTCGCAGTTCAACCTGCTCGACACCAACAACAACGGCGTGATTGACTGCGACGACATCGCCGCACTCACGGGCGGCGTGATCCCCGGCGAGGGGGAACCCGAGGGCGAGCCCGGCGGACCGTGCCCGGTGCTGGACGCGCTGGACATCCCGGCGATTCTGGGGTACGTGGTTCCGCTGCTGGACCGCGACGGCGACGGCGGGCTGTCCCTCGCGGAGATCCAGGCGGTCTACGCCGATCTGGAGCCCATGTATTTCTCCCTCGTTGACCTGAACCATGACGGGGTTGTCACCGCCGCGGAACTGGGCACGCTGGTGAACATTCTGCCGCTGGACCAGCTGCTGGGCGGTATTGACCCGAACGGCGACGGGGTCTTCTCCTATGACGAGGTGTCGGAGTACCTTCCCGAGGCGCTTTTTGACTTCCTCGACGCCAACGCCAACGGCGTGATTGACTGCGAGGATGTCGCGGCCCTGCTGGCGGGCGGGGGAATTCCCTTCGAGGGCGAGGGCGAAGACCCGGTGGACCCGGATGTCTGCCCCATTCCCCCGCTGTCCCCCGTGCTGGCGGAGGTTGCCCTGGCCCTGGTGGACGCAGATGGCGACGGCGGGGTGAGCCTCGCGGAGGTTCAGGCCGTGTACGCGGCGTTTGAGCCGTCCTGGTTCAGCCTGGTGGACGCCAACAACGACGGTCTGGTGAACGCGTCGGAGCTGCTCCGCATCTCGGGCGCCCTGCCCCTCGACGACCTCCTCGGGTTTGTGGACGCCAACGGCAACCGTGTCATTGAGTACGCCGAAGTGGCCGCCTTCGTAACCCCGGAGCAGTTCGCCGGGGTGGACGTGAACGGCGACGGCGTGCTGGACTGCCATGACGTGGCGGCCCTCATTCCCGGCGAAGGCGAGCCGGAAGGCGAAGAGGGTGAGGGGGAGCCCGGTGAAGGGGAAGGCGAACCCGGCGAGGGCGAGCCTCCCGTGGACCCGGATATCTGCCCGATTCCGCTGGAGGAGAACCTGCTCCTGCGCACCCTCCTGATCCTCTTTGACGGCAACGGCGACGGCGTGATTTCGCCCGCCGAGCTGGGGACTCTCGGGGTGCCCCCGGCGGTGTTTGCCCAGTTCGACGGCAACGGCGACGGCGTGCTTGACCTGGTCGAGCTTCGCCGCGCGCTGCGCGCGGCGCAGGCCCTCGGCGTGATGCAGGCGGACCTCAACGGCAACGGCGCGCTGGAATACGCGGAGGTCTCCGCCTACGTGACGCCGGCCCAGTTCGCCCTGGTGGACGTCAACGCGGACGGCGTGTTCGACTGCCGCGACTTCGAGGGGATTTCCCCCGTGGAGGGCGAGCCGGAGGGTGAAGAGGGCGAAGGGGAGCCCGGCGAGGGGGAGGGCGAGGGAGAGCCCGGCACGCCGGAGGACTGGCTCCTGCGTCTGCTGGAGCGGCTCCGCGCCTCCGGGAATCTGGCGGCCCTCATCCAGGAGGCCTTCGCGCTGCTCGACACCAACCTGGACGGCGCGCTCTCGCACGACGAGATCACCGCGCGCTTCGCCCTGCCCCGGCAGGTCTTCGCCGTGCTGGACACCAACCGCGACGGGCTCATCACCCCCGACGAGATCGAGGCCTTTGTGGGCGCCGTGCCGCCGGTGCAGCCGGTGCAGGTGGAGCTGACCCGCATGATGAGCGGGCGGTTCTTCACCCCCGGAGAGCCGGTCACCGTGACGGTGCGCCTGGTGAAGCGCGGGCCCGGCCTGCTGGCCTCCCTGAACCTGCTGGAGGTGCTGCCCGCCGGATGGACCATCACCAACGTCCTGAGCACCGCGGGCGGGGCCGCCACCAAGGCCGACGGCGTCAACAACGCCCTGGCCCTCACCTGGGCGGGCACCATGCCCTTCCCCATCGAGGTGGTCTATGAGGCGCTGCCCGCCGCCGATGCGCCGCGCATCGGCGCCTTCGCGGGCCAGGCCGACTACACCGCCGCCTCCGGCCAGGCCTTCTCCACGGGCGTCATTCCGACCGTGGTCGCGCGGGCGCTGCCGCCCGAGCAGGCCCACACCGCCGACACCAACCGCGACTGGCGCATCTCGCTGGCCGAGCTGCTGCGCGTGGTGCAGCTCTACAACGCCGGCGGCTACCGCGACGCCGACGGCACCGAGGACGGCTTCGCCCCCGGTCCCGGCCCGCTCGGCGCGTTGCTGCACAGCGCGGACGTGGACGGCGACGGCAACATCAGCATCTCCGAGCTGCTCCGCACCATCCAGCTCTTCAACGCGCCCGACGGCGCCTACTACGCCGACGAGGGCACCGAGGACGGCTTCGTTCCCGGCGTCTACTGAGCGCGCAACGAAGGACACCCGCCGCGCCGGCGCCCCGAAAGGGACGCCGGCGCGGTTCGTTTAGGACCGGCGGACTCCGCGCCCACCCCGGCATTGCAGCGCGCGGAGCGCCTTGGAGTGCGGCGGCTTGCCGACGCCTTTCAGACCGGGGCGCCGCAGACGCCCGGGACGGCGGCGTGGCCCAGATTGGACGCGTTGGCGGAAACGCCCCGCGCGGGCAAGCCCGCGCGAAGAAAGGCGGCGGCAAGCCGCCGCACTCCAAGGTGCTCCGCACGGTGGGACACGGAAGCCAATGCGTGATGTGCGGGGCCGCACCTGGGCCTCTGTGTTCCAAGCACCGCCCCCCGCTGGTTTTCCGCGCCGGGTTCGGGGTAGAGTTGGGGGGTGAAAACGGCCCCAACCACGGGACGTACGCCCATGCCGGTGACAGTCCTTGTCTTGCTTGCCTGCGCCCACGCCGCGCTTGTTTCCCCGCCCCCGGGCGCGGGGTGGAACGTGCGGGATCACGGCGCGAAGGGCGACGGCGTCGCCCTGGACAGTCCGGCGGTGCAGGCGGCGGTGGACGCGTGCGCGGCGGCGGGCGGGGGCACGGTGCTCTTCCCGGCGGGGGTGTACGTCTGCGGCACGGTGCGCCTGAAAAGCGGGGTGATGCTGTGGCTGGACCACGGCGCGGTGATTCTCGGCAGCCGGCGGCGCGCGGACTATGACGACTACGAGAAGCTGGATTTCGAGAACGACGCCGACCACGAGACGACCTACTTTAACCTCGCGCTGATCCGCGCCGAGGGTGCGGAGCGGATCGGGATTGCCGGATTCGGCGTGGTGGACGTCAATTTCCAGAAGCGCGGCGGTCCGAAGGCGCTGGCCTTCAAGCGGTGCCGCTTTGTGGAGATTCACGGGATCACCATCCGGAACATTCCCAACTACGCGGTCAGCCTGCTGGGCACGGATGAGGTGAACATGGACGGGGTCACCATCCTCAACGGGTACTCCGACGGCATAGACCCCGACGCCTGCCGCAATGTCCGCATCAGCAACTGCCGCATCTCCACCGTTGACGACGCCATCGTGCCCAAGGCCAGCTTCGCCCTCGGCGAGCGCCGCCCCTGCGAGAACATCACGGTCACCAACTGCGTCCTTTCCACCGTCTGCAACGGGTTCAAGCTGGGCACGGAATCCGGCGGCGACTTCCGCCGCATCACGTTCGGCAACTCCGTGGTCACGGGATACGGCGACCACCGGCCCGCCATCTCCGGCGTCTCCATCGAGTCCGTGGACGGCGCAAACATCCGCGACATCGCGGTGTCCAACATCACCATGCACCATGTGCGGTCGCCCCTCTTTGTTCGCCTCGGCAACCGGGGCCGCGACCTGCCCGAGCCCGCGCCGGGAAGCATTGAGCGCGTGGTGGTGTTCAACATCGCCGCAACCGGCGCGTCCCTGCCGTGCATCATTGCGGGCATCCCCGGGCATCCCGTGCGCGGGGTCACCGTTTCCGGCCTGCGCGCCGCGTGGAAGGGCGCCGACCCCGCGCTTGCCAGCGGAGAGACCGTGCCCGAGGAGGAGGCGTCCTATCCCGACGCCTACATGTTCGGGCCCCTGCCCGCCTACGGCCTCTACTGCCGCCATGCGGAGGACATCGTGCTGGAAAACCTGCGCCTGTCCTGGGAGGAGGGTTTCTGGCGGCTCGGCGTCACGCGGAAGTACAAGGAGGTCCAGTGGCCGCCCGACTACGGCATGCCTAATCCGGCGGCCCCCGGCGATCCGGGCCCGGCGGCGTGGTTTGAAGACACGGCGCGGCTCCGGCTGACGGGCTTCGATCCGCGGCCCGCGCCGTCCGGCGCGCCGTTGGTCCGCTTTCATGACGTGCGGTCGGCGCTCGTGTCCGCCTGCATGCCCGAAGCGGGTGCGCCGGTCTTCGTGGACGTGACGGGCGACGGCGTGGAGAACGTGTTGGTTGCGGGGAATCTTGTCCCGGAGGGGACAGTTCCCCTTGCGGCGTCGCCGGAAGTCCCGGCGGGCGCGGTGCGTTTGAACGAAACAGGGAAAGACGCCCCCGGCGGGGCCAACCAGTAAGGGAAGAAGACGATGCGCAAGAACGGCATGACACGGCGGGGGTTTCTGGGCGCGGCCGCGGGGTCGCTGGCGGTGCTGAACGGGCGCGCCCCGGCGGCAGAACCCGGCAAGGCGGAAGGCGGGCGTGTGGCGACATTCTCCTGCGACATGACGCCGCCCCTGGGCACGCCGTGGTACCCCAGTTACAAGGGACTGGACACCATAGAGCAGCCCCTTCAGGGCAAGGGCATCGTGCTGGAGCACGGCGGCGCGCGGCACGTCCTCTGCGTGGTGGACTGGTGCGAACTGTGCAACGACGACCACCGCCGCTTCTGCGAGGCCGTCGCGGCGGCGGCGGGCACCGCGCCGGACCGGGTCGCGGTGCACACGGTCCACCAGCACACGGCGCCCATGGCGGACCTGAAGGCCTTCGTGATGCTAAAGGACATCCCCTCGCCGCCGCCGGTGCCCACGGCGGAGGCCTTCAGCGGGCCGCTGGCGCGGCTGGAGGCGGCGGTCCGGGAGGCCTGCGGGCGGCTGGAGCCCTACGACCGCATCGGCACCGGCCAGGCGAAGGCCGAACGGGTGGCCTCAAACCGGCGGGTGCCCCTTGGCGAGGGCAAGGTGGGCTTCCGGGCGAGCTCCTGCAAGGAAGCCGCGTTGATCGAGGCCCCGGAGGGGCTCATTGACCCCTATGTTAAGACGGTGACCTTCGCGCGGGGCGACAAACCGCTGGCGCGGCTCCATTACTACGCCACCCACCCCCAGAGTTTCTACTGGGACCCGCGCTCCAGCATAGACTTCGCCGGCATGGCCCGCGAGACGCTGGAGAAGGAGGAGGGGGTGTTCCAGGCGTACTTCACCGGCTGCGGCGGGAACATCGCAGCGGGCAAATACAACGACGGCACGCCGGAGGCGCGGCAGGGGCTCTATGAGCGCCTGCTTGCCGCCATGCGCGCCTCCACCGCGTCCACGGTCTACGCGCCCGCGGGGCCCGTGGACTGGAAAACCGTCCCCGTCGCCCTGTCCCCGCGCGTGGACGCGGGGTTCACAGGGCCGGAGCTGCGCGCCCGCATGTTGAACCCGGACGGCACGCCCAACGACCGTATCTGTGCCGCCATGGTGCTGGCCTGGCAGGCGCGGGCGGCCGAGCCGCTGACCTTCAGCCGTCTTCGTATCGGCGGGGTGGACATTGTCCACCTCCCCGGCGAAATGGCCGTCGAGTTTCAGCTCCACGCCCAGACACTGCGCCCGGACGCCTTTGTGGCCGTGGCGGCCTACGGCGACTGCGGCCCCGCCTACATCAACCCCGCCAGCTTCACCGCCGAGGGGGGCTATGAGCCCACGGCGTCCCACGTGGTGCCCGAATCCGAGATGGCGGTGCGCGACGCCCTCCAGTCGCTGCTGGCGGGATGACGCCGTGAAACCGCTTTCGAGACGGAACTGGCTGGGCGTGTGCGGCGCGGGCGCGGCAGGCCTGTGGGCGGCGCGCGCGCCGGGAGAGGAGCGGCGGTTCAGCCGGCCCCGGGCCACTTCCGGCGACCTGCGCTCAGGCCCCGACTGGGAGCAGCGCCTCACGGTGACCGTCGGCGGCCCCGACGCGGATATTGGCGGCTTCACCGACAAGGCCATGCAGGCGGCGCTGGACCTCGTGGCCGGACGCGGCGGGGGCACGGTGTGGCTCACGGCGGGCACTTTTACGCTGCGCAACGCCGTGCGGCTGCATTCCGGTGTGCGACTGCTGGGCGCGGGGCCGGATACCGTGCTGTTCAAGGCGGCCATGGCCGGGTCCGCGCTGGCCGAGGACTCTGACTGGTACGACCAGGAGATCACCCTGGCCGATCCGTCGGGCTTCGAACTCGGCGACGGCGTCTGCCTCCTCGCCAAGAACCCGGACACGGGGGCGCGCGAGGTGGTGAAGCGGACGTTGACCGCCCGCAGCGGGGCCCGCTTCAAACTGGACCGCGCCCTGCGCGCGAACTTCTGGAAGCTCGCCGAGCCGCGCGTGGTGACGCTCTTCCCCCTGCTCACGGCGGAGGAGACCACGGGGCTGCATGTGGAGCGCCTTGTCCTCGACGGCAACCGGGACAACAACGAAAACCTCGACGGAAACTACGCGGGGGGCATCTGGCTCCAGGACTGCGCGGACGTGGTGATCCGCGGCGTGGAGTCCCGCACCCACAACAGCGACGGCGTAAGCTGGCAGATTTGCCATGACGTGCTCGTGGAGGACTGCCACAGCCACGGCAACGCGGGGCTGGGGCTGCACCCCGGCTCCGGCAGCCAGCGCCCGGTCATCCGCAACTGCCGCCTGGAAAACAACGCCATCGGCCTCTTCTTCTGCTGGGGGGTGAAGGCGGGACTGGCCGAGGGCAACCGCATCACGGACAACACCGAGTGCGGCGTGTCCATCGGCCACCGGGACGACGAGAACGTCGTCCGCGACAACGACATCCTGCGCAACGGGAAATGCGGCGTCCTGTTCCGCCCCGAGCGCGGCGAGGGCTTCACCGCGCGCGGCAACCTCGTCGAGAAGAACCGCATCACGGACAACGGCCCCGAGGACGGCGCGGCCGTGGACCTCCAGGGGGTCACGGCCGGAAACACCCTCGCGCGCAACGAAATCCGCGAGACCCGCGGCCCGGCCCGGCGCGCGGGCATCCGCATCGGCCCCGATGCCGGGGAGAACACCCTGTCGGATAATATCATCGAGGGATTCCTGAACACGGTGGAGGACCTGCGCGCGCCGCGCGGCGGGTGATGTCGGATCGCCGAACGGGCGGGCGCGGACGCCGAAGGCGGGTTCTCCCCGCCCGTTTGTGCCCCGGCGGGGCCGGGTGCTATCCTTTTCCCTTCGCGGCCGGGCGGTTCCGCCCGCCGACGCGCATGTCCGCCTGACGCCGGGAAACAGGGAGAGCCTTTCGCCGTGAAAACAATCACCGTCGAGGTGCGGGACGACCATCTGGAGTCGCTCGCGCGCACGAAGCCGATGACCGCGCTCGCGGAGCTGGTGTGGAACGCCCTGGACGCGGAGGCGACGGAGGTGCGGGTCGCCTTTGAGGACAACGAGATGGGCGGCACCGACTGCATCCGGGTGGCGGACAACGGCCACGGCCTTCCCTATGACGACGCCATGCTGTCCTTCCGCAACCTGGGCGGCTCGCTGAAGCGGGTGAACCCGCGCACGACGGACCGCAACCGGGTCATGCACGGAAAGTACGGCAAGGGCCGCTTCCGGGCCTTCTCGCTGGGGAATGTGTCGGTGTGGCGGTCAGTGTACCTGGACGGCGCGGAGGTCCGCGCGTTTTCCCTCTCGGGGAACGCGGCGCGCATCGGCGAGTTCGCCGTAACGGACCCCGCGCCCTCGCCGGGCACCGCGCCGGGCATGACGGTGGAAATCCGGGAGGTCACCGACGCGGCGGGCCTGCTGCGCGGCGTGAAGGCGGTGGAGGAGTTCACGAACATCTTCGCCCCCTACCTGCGGCAGTACCCGGACACGCGCATCTTCTTTGACGGCGTGCCCCTGGACCCGGCCAGCGTGGAGGAGCACGCCACGGTCCTGGACCTGGGCGAGATGGTGAGCGAGAACGGCGACCGGATGCGCGCGGAGCTGCTGGTGGTGGAATGGTCCAAGCCCGGACGCCGCGGCGTGTTCCTGTGCGATGAGGACGGGTTCATGCGGCTGAACGCCCTGCCCCGCCTGCATTTCCGGGGGTTCAGCTACAGCGCGTATGTGAAGTCGGCCCATGTGGCCGTGCTGGACCGCCAGGGCATGCTGGAGGCGGGGGAGCTCTGCGCCGATGTGCGGCAGCTGCTGGACGCCGCGCGCGCGCGCCTGCGCGAGCATTTCGCCCTGCGCGAGGCGGAGGACGCCCAGGACCTGCTGGCCTTCTGGCGGCGGACGGGGCTCTACCCCTACGCGGGCGCGCCAAAGGACGCCGCCGAGGAAGCGGAGCGCAAGGTTTTCGACATCTACGCCACCCACCTCAACCGCATCTTCGCGGACTTCGCCGAGTCCTCGTCCAAGAACAAGCGGCTGGTGCTGCGCATGATGCAGGAACTGACACGCCGCGACGCGGTGTCCGTCGCCCGCATCCTCGACGAGCTGCTCCAGTTCCCCGAAGAGACGCTGGAGGAGATCCAGGAGCTCGCGGGGCAGGACTGAAGGGTCAGAGGCCGATCACCTCAAGCCCGGGGATGCACGAGTCCAGCGGCACGGTCTCGATGTGCGTGGCGCCCAGCCGGGCCAGCTCGTAGCGCACCCGCGCCAGCGGCCGCTCCGGATCCGACGCGCCCATCTGGATGCTGAACTCCGTGAAGTTCACGCCCTCGTTCATCGTCGGCTCGTCGGCGAAGAGCCCGTGGCGCTCCAGGTACTCCACCACCGCGGGCACGCCGTCCTTCTTCACGTTGAACAGGATGAGGACCTTGTTCTCCGCAAAGACCGCGCCGTAGAGGTTGAGCAGGAACATGCGGGCGATTTCAAGCTTCTCCGGGTTCTCCCGCAGGGCGGGGTTCGCCCACACGCCCGTCTCGGACCGCATGATCTCCTCGGAAACCTGGAGGCCGTAGTTGCGGATGGCGCTCCCGGTCTGCGTGATCTCCAGCCCGAGGTCCACCGCGCCGTTCGTCACCTTGGACTCCGTCTTGCCCCAGGACTCGTAGACCACCAGGCCCCGGTCCATGCGGGGCGGCGTGTGGTACTTCTGCACCGCGTGGGCGCCGTGGCTTTCGCCGAAGCCGAGGGAGGCGGCCTTGCGCTGGAACCAGTCCACGGCGATGTAGGGCATCTCGGAAACCATCTTCACCAGCGGCTTCTCCCGGAGGAGCGCGGCGAACCACTGGTCAAAGGTGAGCCCCTCGCCGACAGGCCGGTTCACCACGACGATGCGCACGTTGCCCCGCTCCAGGGAGAGGATTTTCTCCAGACGCACCTCGCGCCCGTACTCATAGCGGTACTCCAGCACGCGCTCGCGGGTCCAGTCGTCGCCGCCGATGGCGAGGTCCACCTCGTTCAGGGCCAGCTGCGCCCCAAACTCCTGCGGCCGCCCGTCCCACCCCACCAGGCTCGTGTGAAGGGGGAAGTGCGTGGGGCCGCCGTCCTCGTAGCCCTTCGTGGGGAAGCCCGCCGCCTTCAGCAGCCCGACCAGGTTTCCGCCCCGTTTCGGGTCCGCCAGGGACCCCGCGGGCATGCCTATCACCAGCTTTTCGCTCATGGTCACACCTGAATCTCAATGTCGTTGTTTGCGGTCAGCCGCAGTTCCAGCGGCGCGCGGCGCAGCGCCTCGGCAAGATACCCCGCGGCGAACGGGTAGGCCCCGAGGGACCACATCACCCGCGCGGGCTCCCAGGGAAACGTCATGCCGAAAAACGTCCCCCTGCCCAGCAGCAGCAGGCCCGCCCCTCCCGAGACCAGTATAGCGGCCACGGCCGCGGTCTTTCCAGCCCGGGGCCACGGGGTGAGCCCCGGCTGCGGCCGGCGCTCCAGAAAATACCCCACGGTGAAAAGGATCGCCCCGATGAAGAAGAGGCCCTCCTCCCCCCGGGCCATCCAGAAGGCAAAGGAGGCCGCCCGCTCCGGGTCCATGCCAAAGTCGCGGCCCCAGGCCGCCCAGCGCATGAGCATGCCGGCGGCGAGGATGGCCGCCCCCTCCGCCTGCATCCGCTGGAGCCGCCGGGGCATCACAAACAGCTTGCGCAGCGCCCCCGCCAGCACAAGCCACCAGGGAAACTGCACGAGCAACGCGCCAAGGAATGCGGACATGCCCACCCCCCCCTCAGGGATACACCCGGTGATGCCGCCAGCCCTCCGGGGTCTTCTCATAAAGCACCCGGTCATGGAGCCGGTAGGGCATCTTCAGCCAGAACTCGATCTCCTGCGCCAGCACACGGAACCCGGACCAGAACGGGGGCCGGGGCACGCGCCCCAGGGCGTGCTTCGCGCCGTACTTGAGAATGCGCTTCTCCAGGGCGTACCGCGACTCCAGGGGCTGCGACTGCTTCGAGGCCCACGCTCCGACCTGGCTCTGCCGCGGACGCGACGCGAAATAGGCGTCCGCCTCCTCCGGCGTGACCGGCTCGACGGGCCCGCGGATGCGCACCTGCTTCTCGAGGGGCATCCAGTAGAAGCACAGGGCGGCGGCGGAAACCGCCTCCAAGTGCCGCGCCTTGGGGCTCGTGAGGTTGGTGTAGAAGACGAAACCGCGCCCGTCATGGCCCTTGAGCAGCACCTGGCGCGCGTCGGGCAGGCCCTCGGGCGTCACGGTGGCCAGGGTCATCGCCGTGTGGTCGTCAATGGCGTCGCACCCGGCGGCCTCTTCATACCACAGGGAAAACAGATCATAGGGGTTGTCGGCGGGAACAATGGCCACGGGGGGCATCTCCTGAGAAAAGGGGCCGGCATGCGGCTCAGACGAAACGCCTCATGTACTCCAGGCTCTTCCGCGCGATGGCCTCGGGGCCCGGCTCGAACTTGAACACCTCCACCGAAACGTACCGGTCGTAGCCGATGTCCCGGAGCGCGTCGAAGATGGGCGCGAAGTCCACCTCGCCCCAGCCGGGGCCGTTCATGTTCGCATCGTTCGCGTGGTAGTGCCTCAGATACTTGGCGCAGCGGCGGATCAGCGCGGGCCGGTCCTCCGTCTGGAAGGCCATCGCCTTGGTGTCCAGCAACAACTGGAAATTGGGGTGGTTAATCGCCTCGATCAGTTCCACCGTCTCGTCCACGGTCTGGCAGAAATTGGTCTCAAGGTGCGTGAGCTGCTCCATGCAGATGGTCACGCCGCACTCCTCGCACAGCGGCAGGGCCGCCTCGAACACCTCCCGGGCGTGGCCGAAGGCCTGGTTGTAGGTGACGTCGCGCATCACGTTGCGCTGGCGCGGCGAACCGAAAATGAGCACCTTGCCGCCCACGTCGCCGCAGAACCGCACCAGGCTCCGGAGGTATTCCGCCGTGAACCGGCGGACTTCGGGGTCGGGATGGGTGAGGTAAACCCCCTCGGGTCCGACAAAGACCCAGTGAATGCCCAGAATCTCCAGGTCCGCCCGTTCCGCCCTGCGGACGATGTCCTCGCGGACGGCGGCCGGGATGTCATGCACATACTGGGAAAGGGTGAAGGGGGCGATCTCCAGGCCGTCGTAGCCCGTCTCCTTCACAAAGTCTATCGTCCGCCCGATGTCGTTCCAGTCCTTGAAAATCTCGTTGCAGATGCCGAATTTCACGCCTGGTCACCGTTTCCCTTTTTCTTTGCCGAGCCTGCGGTTGCCTCGCGCACGAAGACCCGGTTGCCGCCCGAACGTTTCGCCTCATACATCATCTGGTCGGCGATCCGGATGAACTCCTCGGCCGTGGCGTCGCCGCGGTAGGTCATCACCCCCGCGCTGAGGGTGCAGTCGCCGAAATGCCGCGCCTCGAAGGCCGACCGGATGCGCTCCGCGATCTGGCGCGCCTGCGCCTGCCCGGCCTCCGCAAGGATCACGATGAACTCGTCGCCGCCGTAGCGGCAGGGCACATCCACATAGTCGCGCGTGTGCTCGCGCACCACGTCGCCGATGGTCCGCAGGACCTTGTCGCCCTCCAGATGGCCGTGCGTGTCATTATACTTTTTGAAGCGGTCCACATCAAACAGCAGCAGGGAAAGCGCGTGGTTCTGCCTGCGGCACCGCTCGATCTCCGCCGTGAGCCGCTGGTAGAAATGACGCTGGTTGAACAGCCCCGTCAGCGGGTCGCGGATGGTCAGCTCCTTCAACTCATGCTCCAGCCGCTTCTGCTGCGTGATGTCCTTGCAGATGGACAGGGTGGAGATGACGTTTCCCTCCGAGTCCAGCAGCCGGGAAATGGACGCCATGACGTAGATGTGCCGCCCGTCGGCGGTCTTCAGTGTGACCTCCAGGTTGCGGATGGGCCCCTTCTCCAGCATGCCCGAGATCCGCTGCAGCTCCTCGGGGCCGCCCACTATGACATCGCGGAGATTCCGCCCCACCAGCCCGTTCCAGTAGTGCCCCAGCATCTCCCCCGCGCCGCGGTTGGCATAGGTCAGCTCGTAGTCCATGTCGGAGGTGATGATCGTGTCCAGCGAGGTGTCCAGCAGACTTTCCAGATAGTCCTTGGTGGCCTGCAACTCCGCGTTGGCCCGCTTCAACTCCGAGGTCGCCTCGGCGATCCGCCGCTCCAGATCCGTCTGGTACAGCCGGTTTTCGCGGAGAAGGACGCGGCGCTCCAGGGCCTTTTCCACATTGAAGGAGAAGTCATGCAGGGAAAACGGCTTGAGGAGGATGTTGTAGACCCCGGCGTTCATCACCTCAATCGCAAGATTGACATCCACCGCCGAAGCCACGGCAATCACCGCCAGATCGGGGTCTTTCGCCTGGGCCTCCCGCAGAAACTCCGGCGCGGCCACCCCCGGAAGCACCAGTTCGGAGACCAGCAGGTCCACGCCGCCCCCGCCAATCACGGCCAGCGCGGCCGCCGGATCCGACTCGGACCGACACCGCGCGCCCTTTCTGGACAGGGCGGTTGAAAGCACCCCCGACGCCCCCGCGTCAGGGTCTAGAATGAGAACGGTATGCTGCCCCATGTCGGCCTCTGCGCCCCAAGTGGGGTTGTCGGCCCTGCACGCCACCCCGTCCGGCGTGCCACTGCCGGACAAGGACACATCTTGAAAGCGGTACGGTTATAAATACTTGATGGCGGCGATGGCCGCCACGACTGAGCCGAACGCCAGCCCCATCTCCAGTTTTCCAGGAAGTTTTTCCGCGTCAATCTTCTTGCTGCCCAGGCCGGTCTGCTGCGCCAGTTTCTGGTCGGCAGACTGTGCGGCCGCAGGCTCCGCCAGGAGGCCAAAGGCCAGCGTCAGGCACAGCCCAAACAGGACGACAGCAAACACGCGATGTGTTTTCATTGCACGTTCTCCATTGGGGTCTTCACCTATTTTACCTTGTAATGAGAAAAAGTGCAATAATATCCCCCTGCGTGGCCGCCTGCGGCCGGAACCAGCGGAGGAAGCACGCCGTGGTAATGCGATCAACCCGTGCCCGGAAAAGCGCCAGCGTGTCGCTGGTCGTGACGTTTGTCTTGGGCCTGGCCGTCGGGTTCAGCCTGTGCTACGCCCTGCTGGAGGGCGTGGACCGGGGGGGCGAACGCCGGGAAGCCCCGGAAACACCGGCTGAATCTCCGGAAGAACGCCCGGACGAAGTGCCGCCGCAGACGGAACCCACCCCTGCGGAGACCCCGCCCGCCGAAACGACGCCGGAGCCGGCGGAGCCGACGGAGCCGGCGGAGCCGCCCGCCCTCCCCTCTCCCGCCCCCATCGGGCAGGGGGAAGTCGTCCTGACCCCGGAGGAGAAACAGGCACTGTGGCCCGGACGCCACCTGATCCTCACGCTCGAGGCGGGCGAGCTGGAAATGGACACGGCCGACATGATCGCCCGCCGCCGTCCCGGCGGGGTGCTGGTGGCCACGGAGGACGGCGCGCCGCCCGAAATCATCACGGCCACGATCCAGCAGGCCCGCGAAGCGGCCGGATCGGGAAGAGGCCCGACGGACCTGCCCCTGGGGTTTCTGGCCCAGGAAGGCGGCCAGGTCAACCCCTTGGGTCTCCCTGGGATCTCCGCCCCCGCCCTGCTCGGCACCCAGGGCGGCACCGACAACGCGCGGGACGCGGGCGCGCAGCAGGCCATCGCCGCGCGAAATGTCGGCATCGCCGTCCTGCTCGCCCCGCGGCTGGACCTCCGCCTGAAGACCGCGCCAGATCCCGCCCCCCAGTACTTCGGGGACACCGCCGGGGCCGTTTCCGCGGCAGGAATCGCCTTCGCCAGAGGGGTGCTGGAGCAGGGCGTCGTCCCGGTGGTGAAGACCTACCCCGGCATGAGCGCCGCCACCCTCAACGGCGCCGCCTTCCCCGTCATCGGGGAGGAGGACGTTCAGAAAATCGCCGAGTTGATGCTGCCCTTCGCCGAGGCGGCGGACCTGCAGCTCCCCGCCCTGCTCGCGGGCAACGCCGCCGTGCCGCTGCTGGACAAGGCGCACACCCGCCCCGCCTGTGCCTCCCCCGTCATGATCCGGGAAATCCTCCGGGAGAAATGGCAGTACGGCGGCGTGGTCATCGCCGATGTCCGCGACACCGCGCACTTTGCCGCCCCCACCCTGCAGGAGCATGTCGTGGACTGCCTCACGGCGGGCTGTGACGCCGTCCTGCTGGGTCCCGTGACCCCGGAGACCGTGGACGCGCTCTGCGAGGCCATCGTGGCCGCGATCCAGGTGGGGAAGATTCCCCCGCCGCAGTACGGGCAGTCGCGCACGCGTCTGGAAACCCTCCGGGGACTGGTGGGGCGGATGACGCCCCAGCCGGAAGATGCGGCCCCCGGGACGCCCCCGGCGCCGGAGGATCCCGCCCAGCCCGTGGCCATCATTGAGATGATCGGGGAAACCACCGCCCCCGCCGCGGAGGACACCCCGCCGCCGCCGGAAATCGAGGCCCCGCCCGCCCCGGGGGAAACGCCCCCGGCCCCCGCCGCGGAACCCCAACCGGAACCCCAACCGGAACCCCAACCGGAACCCCAACCGGAACCCC
>JAAYBR010000031.1 GCA_012730045.1 Candidatus Hydrogenedentota bacterium
AGTCAGCCCAACCAGCCCAGTCAGACCAGTCAGACCAGTCAGACCAGTCAGACCAGTCAGACCAGTCAGACCAGTCAGACCAGTCAGACCAGTCAGACCAGTCAGACCAGTCAGACCAGTCAGACCAGTCAGACCAGTCGGACCAGTCAGACCAGTCAGACCAGTCGGACCAGTCAGACTTGTCCGACCAGTCCGACTGCCCGCCTAAACCCTAAACCCTATACCCTAAACCCTATCCCCTCTCCCCTACTCCCTCTCATATATCCGGGTGGGGCGCTCGTCGCGGAGGTTGTCGTCCACCTCTTTCGGGTATACGGTGAAGGAGACGGACGCGGGGGTCGGGTCGCTGATGACGCGGGCCGGGAAGGCGGTCCCGTCGGGGCTGTAGGAATAGGTCTTGAGCACGGTTTGGGCCGTGAGGACGTAGCGTTTCTCGCGCTTGCGGTCCTTCATGTCACCGAAAACGAGGCCGGTGGGGGTCGCCGGGCTCACGGGGAGGATGATGTCAACGAAGTCCACGCCCGGGCCCACCACGGCGGTGTTGTTCGCCACGGGGTTCCCGTCCTCGTAGAGCGTCCACTTGATCCACGCCTGGGCAACATTGGTTTCCCCGTTGATCACGGCGCGGCGGATGGTCTCGGGCAGGCGCGCGGTCAGAGCGGCCCGGAGTTTCAGGTAATCATAGAGGGGTGGCACCCCCTTCGGGGGAAGGGGAACGCGCGTCACACTGCCGTAGGGGCGGGTCTCGGAGTCGGTGTTGTTCGCCGTGTTCCGCCGCCATTCGGAAAGCGTGACCCGCGCCTCCGTGTCCACGGACACGTTTTCCTGGCTCTGGCCGTTGTACCACCACGTGTACGAAATGCAGCTCGCGGTCAGGTCGGCCACCGTGACCGCGGCGCTGTCCGCAAGCCCGGCGGGCTGGATGTTCCCCGCCTCATCCGCGCCGACCACCGTCAGCATGAGCGTGCGGCTCACAGTGGGATCGGGGTCGTTCTGGTTCGCCTGGAGCAGGACGGACAGGGGGGACCCGCCCATGTCGGTCTCGGGGGTGATGGGGCCGGAAATCCAGCCGCTCCAGCCGGTGACGGGCACCCACTGCATGGTGCTGATTTCGCGGTCCGCCGCGGCGTCGGCGCCCCGCCACAGTTTGGCCTTCACATAGGGAACGATGGGCGCGACGTCGGCGGCATCGGGCCCCTTGATGTTTCGGCGGAGTTTCCAGTCGAAGCGCGGGCTCAGGGTCTGGGTGTCGCGCGGGCCGTTGGTGATCTCGGCCTGGGCGCGCCACATCCACCAGAGCACCAGCGGGTTCGGCGCGGTGATCTCATTGCCCGCGCGGTCGCGCGCCGCAGGTTTCCCCTCGAAACGCCACGGGTCGGGAACGGACTGCGATGTCACGGCTTCAAAGCGCGCCGTGAGCCGCTTCACGGCGGCCGCCGGATCGGTGGAAAGGGTCACCGTTGTTGTGCCGCTGTCCGTCGGGCCGAGGGGCCCCTCCAGCCAGGCCCGGCCGTCGCCCTGCTCCGTGAAGTCGGTGCCGGTGTCGGACTCAAAGCCGCTCGTGGTGACGTGGGTCAGGGGCGCGGGCGGCCGGTCCTCGAACACGGCCTCAATGCCGAAACTGAGCGTGTCGCCCGCCGCCGTGTCCGCGCAGGTCCCGTTTCCGCCGGGGTTGAACAGGAAGTGGAGCGCGCGGTCCACGATGGTGCCGCCGGACACGGGGATGGCGTGGGCTCCCTGCGGGCCGGGCACGCCGGTGCCCACAAGGCTGTCGTTGCCGTAGGCGCGGGGCTGGGCCGTCGCCGCATCGCCGTCGGCGGACGCGGAAAACAGCAGGGTCGGCGGCGTGGTGTCCACGAGGAAGGAGCAGTCGCCGGCGGTGTCCGTGATCCCGAACCCGTGGCCGTAGAGTGTGGGATTGGGCTCGGCGCCTGTGTAATCGTTCAGATAGACGAGGTTGATCCCCTCGGTGCACAGCGCCGTGTCATCGGCGGAACGGAAGTTGCACGGCTCGCTGAAAGTGACCGTGGCGGTGGCGGTGTTCTCACCGGTCGGCACCAGGTCAACCTCGTAGCATTGCCTGAGGATGGTGGGGTCCGCCGCCACGGTCATCCCCGGCAGGGGCTCCTCGGGCACCATGCGCAGTTTGGCATCGTTGAGGTTTATCCCCTGGGTGACTACGGTGATGGTGACGGGCTCGCCCCGGCCCACCACGGGGGGGTCCACGGAGCACGAAATCCAGATGGGCGTGCCGCTAAGGCCGCCGCCCTCCTGGTCCGCGCCCACCTGAAGCTCCTCGTTCAGCACGGCGCCGCGCGCGTCACCCTCAAAGTCAAAGGCGCGGTCCGCGCTCGCCACGAGGCCGGTCACCGGGTCGTCCACCTCGACAAAGTGGCCGGAAAGGACCGGGCTGCCCGTCTGGAGCTTCCCGGTCCACGGGCTGTCGGAATAATCCACCGTCGGGGCCGGATTTAGATTCTCAAAGCCGGCCTTCTCGTAGGGGGCGGGGGGGAAACTGCCGCGAATAACGTTGAGCCAGGTGTTCACCTCCCCCGTCACATTGCCGTCCTCGATGATGCTGGCGGCGAGGTTGATGGGGCCGCTGGTGGCGCGTATCCCGTCGCCGTTGCCCTTGGCGGTGCACTGGTACACCGTCACGAGGCCCGTGCTGTCCGAGAGGACCGCCGGGCCGGAGCAGCCGGTGAACACGGAATTGGACGCCGTGCCCGCGGCCTTTCCCGAGAAGCGCAGGCCGGGGCCGCTGATGTTCTTCGTGGCGCAGCGGATGAACTCCAGGACCGCCGTGTCATCGGTGGCCTGCACCCCCGCGCTGCCCGTGGACACGGTCAGGTTCTCCAGCCGCAGGTGCGCGTTGCTGACGCTGAGCACGGGGTCTGCGGGGGGCAGGCCGATGCACACGTCGTCTATGAGGAAGCTCGGCGGCGCCGCCCCGCCGGCGATTTCCGCGCGGAAGCGCAGGGTCTTGGTGGTGTCCCGCCAGGCGGCGGGATAGGGCAGGATGAACATGCGGTAGGAAGCGAGGGAGGCGTCGGCCGCGTGCTGTTCCAGGAGCACCGTCGCGTCCACCTCCACCTTGAAGGTGCTGTCGGCGCCGCCGGGCTGGCCGACCCGGAGGTTGAACCGGATTTCGCTGCCGGACGACGGGAAGGTGACGCTCTGCCGGAGGTCCACCGCCGACGGGGCGCCCACTTCACGGGTGAGCAGGAGCGCGCGGGCCGACGCGTTGCAGCCGGGCCCGGTGAAGTAGCTTGCGGGGAGCGGCGGGCCGAGAATGTCGCAGGGCGTGGCGGCGGACCATTGGCCGGCCGCCAGGCCGGCGTTCTCCATGTCGCCGTAAAGAATCTTGTCGCCGCTTTTCACCAGCGCGGACAGCCATCCGCCCAGGTTGGAGAGGCTGAGGTCGTCCAGTACGAACCGGGTGACCGGTCCGGAGACCGCGGCCGGCGGCTGGACGGTGGCGCGGAAGACGGGCATGACCGATGACGGCGGGATCAGCGGCACCGAGACGGACTGGCAGTTGGCCCCGGCGAGGGATTCGGCCGCGGCGCTCCAGACAGCAGCCTCGCCCGGACGCGGCAGCAGCTCAATCTTGTCGCCGGGCCGCGGGGTGTCGGCGCGCACGCTGAAACGCAGGGCGGGCGGCACAAGCCCCCCCAGGCTCAGCACCTGCGCGGCGCCCGCGAAGGGGGCAACCAGTTCCACGAGGGACGCGCCGGGGCTGAGCAGGGCGAAGCCCAGATTGAGCGCGGCGGCCGTGGGAAGCGCCAGCGCGCCGACGCCGAACTCCGCGCCGCCGATGAGCGCGCAGGGCGGGTCCTCCGGGGCGCCAACGGCGAACTGGGACTCAATGGCGAGGGACTGGATTATCGCCGCCAGCGCCGGCGCGGGGGTGAACGTGTCCAGGGGCAGGGCCACGGGGGTCCAGTCGGCGGCGGCGGCCAGGTCCGTGTCCTGGATGAAGGCGGTTCCCGTGTTGCCGCCGGAGTCGGTCACCGTGACGACCAGCCGGTTGCCGGCAATGGGCGCATGCGCCTTGACCCAGACGGTGAGCGTGGCGCCGGGAACCACGGTGAAGGGCAGCGGCAGGGTCATCCATTCCAGACGCGCGGGGCCCCCGGGGGGGAGGTTGGGCACGGGCGTGGCGACGCCATAGCGCAATTCCACCTGGTCGGGCGTGAGGCCCGGCGTCGGCGTGGCGCAGGGGTCCAGCGTGAACTGGGCCAGCCACTCGCCGGAGGCGGCCCGGGCCGGATCCTTCACGATGACCGGCGGGGACGGCGGGTTGGGTATCCAGAGCGAGGTCTGGCCGGCCTCAAAATCGCCGTTGTCCACGACATTGCCGGGGCAGGGGCCGCCAACGCCGTTGCCCTCGATGACGCTTTCCGTCGGCAGCAGGCCCGGGTCGCCCAGGATTTCCAGGTCTTTGGTGACCGTCACGGGCGCGTCAAGCGGCCAGACGGCCTCGCTGCCCGAGGTGTTCTCCAACTGGATGGTGTCGCCCTCGGCGGCATCCGCGATGGCCTGGGCCAGGTCCTCGCCCTCGCTGACCGTAATCGTTGCGGCGGGGGCGCCCGCCGCGATCATCACCGCCGCCGCAAAGGCGGCAAAAAAGACACACGACCTCCGCATCATCCGTCCATCCTCCTAGTGTCCCGTACCCGCGCGGATCAGCGAACCCCCCTCGCTTCTTCCGACGCATCTTTGCGGGCGCGGCGCTCGTAGATGGCGCGACCGGCGGATTCCGCAGTTTTCACAAACTCCTCGGAATTCATCCGGCCCCGGTAGTCCAGTCTGCCGTCTCCGTCCAGGTCGGAAAGATTTCCCTCCTGCACGGTCACGAGAATCTCGAACATGTCCGACCGGGTCTCCACCAGATTCGCCAGTCCCGCAAACCGTTGGTATACCTCGTTGTAGCGCTCTTCCGCGTGCCGGTAATTGCTCAGCGGCCGCACCGGAGGAAGCACGCCGTCTTCATTACCAAGTATACCATCCTCCCCCGCACCTGCGGCGACGGATGCGAGCAGGGTGAAATAGCGGCCGTCGGGGTGGTGCGGCCGCTGGGACACGAGCATGGACATCAGCCGCAGCGAGGCCAGGCCCTCGTAGTCCTTATCCCAAGCTTTGGGATTTGTTAGCGAGGGAATCAACGGGTAGGTGTCACTGGGGTAGAGCTGGTCCTGGAGCGGATTGCCCAGCACCGGGTTGGGCGTGAAGCCCAGGGGCGGCCCGACCGCAAGAAATTCGGGCAGCGAGGGCATGCCGAGGCTGTCCTCCCTCCTGGGGGCTAACCGTTGCCTTTTTGCCTGAATCACGCCCGCCAGGCTGTCGTAGGCCTTGACGATGCCGGGGAGGCCCAGGAGCGGGTTGAACAAATAGTCGGTGGGGGGACCACCGGTGCTGCTCTCCACCCGGTACTGGCCCGTTTCGGCGGTGTTGAGGTTGAGGCGGCCGACGGTGCGCGGGGCGGGGGTGAGGACAACGCAGGTGACGCAGGCCACCTGGTCGGGGCGGCCGAGGTTGCGCACGCGCAGGGCGAGGAAGTTGTCGGTGACGCGGACGAGGCGGGGCCGCCAGGCCATGGACGCATCGTGGCTGTAGAGGATCATGCCGTCGCCATCGGCGCGGTAGGCCACGCCGGAGGGCACGCCGCCGAGGGCGGGGTCGTCGTCGGGGGGGTACCAGTCGGCGGGATGGGCCAGGGCGCGCGCCTGGAGGGCCGCGCGCGCCTCGGGGGTGACGGCCGCAGGCAGGGTGTCCAGGCGCGGGGCCACGCGGGAGGCCGTGGTGCGGTCGGTGACGAATTCCAGGGCGAGCAGCGGGTCAAAGCGGTCCGCCGTGCCCGCGTCCCGGTTCTTCTCCAACTGCATGAGCCCGGCCAGCCGGGGCTCCAGCACAGAGCCGGTGCTGTCGAGCGGCAGGGGCGGCTCGTCCAGGCGGTCGGCCAGTCCGAGGGCGGCGGCACCGTCGTCGGAGAGGCCGGTGACGACTTTCTGGAGATGGTCCAACTGGTCGGCCATGCCGGGCACGAAGGTGCCGACGTAGGCGATGTAGGTGCCGTTGACGAGGCCGTCCTCGGCGTCCCAGGTGAAGACGGCCTCGGGACGGTTGGCCTCGCCCGCCGCCGTGTCGTGTTTGCTGACAAACATGACGGCGCGGCGCGCCACAGGCCAGCGCCGCCCCGCCTCGGCCGGGAGCATGGCGCCGAAGACGGGCGCGGGGCGGGCGGTGTCGAGGAGGAAGTCCTGGTTGAGCACGACGGGCCAGTTCCACACGGCGGTCGAGGGCAGTGTGATCCGCTCCGGCGGGCCGGTGTACCGGGTGGCGCCGCCGTTCAGCTCGCCGAACACGGGGAAGGGGGCGTAGGGCTCCGCCACGGCGTTGCCGTCGGCGAAGAGGTAGACGGGACTCCAGTAGAAGGGCGGCACGTCGGGCGTGGCCGGACTATTATCGGGGTCGGTCCACTGGACAAAACGCTGGAAGAAATCATCGTACGACTCAGCGCGCTCGTCTATGTCACTTCGGGCGGGGTTGGGCCAGAGGGGGGCGAAGCCGGCCTGGCCGACGGTGAGGACGACGGGGTCGAGGGCGGAGAGCTCGGTGAGGTCGCCGAGGCCGGCCATGCGGGTGCGCATGGGCTGGGCCCGGTGGGGGTTCAGGGGGGCGGCGTTGGCCAGGACGGCCGCGCGCACGGAGAGGTCCTGCCGCCAGACGATGCCGGCCGTGTTGCCGGGGGGCCGGTTCTGGAGGGCCGCCTCGTAGGGGCTGAAATCATTGGGCTGGTAGCGCGTGTTGACATAGGCCGAGGGGATGCGGAAATCCGTGTCCAGGCTGTGCTCGAAGAGGGGCATGGGCACGCGCATGAGGTCGGCGAGGGTGGCATAGGGCACATTGCCCGTGCCGGACCGGCGGAACGCGTGGGCGTGGTTCACATAGACCCCGTCGTCGCCGGGGAAGACCACCTCGTCGTTCTCCAGGAACTGGCGTAGTTTGCCGGGGGTGTTCTTGACCGTGGCGTCCCAGGTGCGCATGGCCAGCATGGGCGCCGTGTCCTCCGGCCCCGCCCCGCCAAAGAAGCCGGCGGCGAGGTCGGCCGGGTTCTCCCACAGGCGCTCGGTCAGGTTCATGCGCAGGGGCGACCCGGCCATGGCATGGCCGAACAGCCGCGCCACATGCTCCTTCGGCGTGGCGGTGTAGACCACATCCAGGCCGAAACGGGGCTCAATGCTCCCCCCGCCGCTGCTGGTATAGGCCTGCTCGTACCACGCCGGGCTGTCGGCCCAGTCGTCATAGGCGCCGTCCGTCGGCTCCCAGCGATTGCTCGTGCCGAAGCGGTCGCCCGCATAGAGCGGGTGTTTCCGCTCCAGCGCCCGGTAGAAGTCCAGCCCCATCTGGTCCGGAGGCCAGTAGCTCAGCCGGGTAAGGTCCAGGGCGACGCGGTTCTCAAGGGCGGTGCCGCCGGCCCCCTGCCAGGCCCCTGCGGTGTCGTAGTTGTTGTAGCCGTCCACATAGTAGGGCGACTCCACGATGTCGTCCACCGTGCGGTTGATGACGTCGTACTCGCGGTAGGTGGCCTGGTCGGCCACGCGGCCAAAGGCCGAATCGCCCACGTACAGCGTCACGATCACGTTGTCGCCGGGGTTCCACCGCCGCTCCACAAAGGCCGCCCACTCGGGGGAGTCGCCGGGGGTAACGCCGAAGGGGGTGACGCCGGGAAGTGCGTAATTGTCGTAGGCTCCCCCCAAGCTGAAGTCATACCCCTGTCTGACCACTTCACTCCCGGCATAGGCGGAGCCGTTCAACCAGTCGTTGATGTATGAACTCACAGCCGGCGTGTAGCCGATGCCGAAGGTGCCCGCCTCGAACGAGCCGGGGCCGTACACGCGGGGGCGCTGCCCGAGGTAGGTGAGGGGCGCGTTGCCCTCGTCCACGCCCTCGCTGAGGAAGGCGTTGGCGTGGTACCACAGGGTGACGGCGGGGTCGGCATCTTCGTAGTCCGCGCCGTTCTCGTCCACATACCCGTTGAAGTCGTTGTCCACCATGTCCTTGTCGAGGGTGCCGCGAATGTAGCGGCGCAGGATGGCGCCGTCCGGCGTCAGGTCAAGCCCCGTGCTGTCCTTGGCGATGTAGCCGCCGTCGCCGTCGTTGTCGTAGCCGTCGCGCTCGGGGTAGTTGGGCAGCACACCGCCGCGCAGGACCAACTGCGCCACCCGCTTGACGGAATTGATTTCCGTCAGGGGCACGGGCTTGGCCGCGTCGGTGTAGGGGGCGTCCTCCCACAGCCGCCGGTTGACCATCGGCACAATGCGGGCAAACGCGGGCACCACGCCCGCGGCGTTCCCATGCGTCCGGATTTCCTCCAGCGCGCCGTCCGTGTCGAGAATGTCATTCGGTGTCGAGGGAGGGGGCGGCACGGGGGGGAAGTACCGCCGCTGCGACGACACGCCGTCGCCGTCGTTGTCCACGTAGTCCGTGGGCGGAACAGGCGTCGGCGGATCTGTGCTTCCGTCATACGCAGGTGCCCGTCGAGAGAAGACGGAGCCTGTCCCTTCAACAAGGCCGCCCGGAAAACTGCCGCTTATCCCTTGCACGCTGGAATCAGAAAGCGCCCCGTAATTGATGTCGGGGCTGGTGTCGCCAATAGGAGGCACGGTCACATAGGCGATTGGATTGTCTGTCGCCGTCATGGTCGCAGGGACCCCCTCAATGTCATATCGAGCCATGCCGATGCCATTGGCGCCGGGGGTGGCAAAATCGGGGTCGGGGGGAATGGTGTCGCGGTAGGTGTCGAGGGGGGGGGCCTTGGTTGCGCCCTGCTGGTCTGTGAAGGTGAGGAGCAGGCGGCCCTTGGCGGCGATGCGGGTCTGGGCGGGCACCTCCCACACACTCTTGAAGGGATCGCGCATTTCGGGGTTCGTGTCGAGGCCCGCCGGGTTGGGAATCCCCACCTCCAGCGTCCACCCGGAAAGGTCCAGCTCCTGGTCCGTCGTGTTCGCAATCTCCACATACTCGTGGTCCGGCTCCTGCGAGAAGTCGAAGAAGTTGACGGAGAGATGGCGGGGGATCGGCTGGCCGCTGACCGGGTCCATAAGGGGCAGGCCCGTCGCAGGGTCGAGCAGGTAAAGATTCGCCTCGATGGGCTTGAGACGGACGGCGACGCACAGGGTGTCGTAGGCCGCCCCGGCAGGCGGCACGATGACCGTGAGCGTGCGGGTGGAGGGGGTGTCGGTCGCGACGACGGTGTCCAGGAAGGCCCCGTTGTGCTGGTCGCCGAGGAGATCGGTCAGCGTGGGGACCGTGGGGTCGGACCCGTAGAGAATCAGGAAATACTGCTCAATGGCCGCGTAGTCCGACGGATTCAGGGGGGCCGGGTCCTCCAGCGCCCGCGAGGGGAGGAAAACCCATCCGGGCGGGGTGCCCGCCCCCGTGGCGAGAAACTCCGGCTCGTCCACTGTCTGGAAATACTTCGCGCAGTAGTCGGCCAGCAGTTGCGCGCGCTCGACGGTCAGGTCGTCGTTGAGGCCGTCGCCGTCCACGTCGTAGGCGTCGGGGATGTTGACGATGCGCGCAATGTTGGAGGCGACGCTCTCGGTCCCGGAAGCCATCGTGGTGTACCGGATGGAGTACTCAAGCTGGTTGGTGTTGTCCACCGTCACGGCGCCGGTGACGGGGTCCGTCACGTTGAGGGTCAGATAGTAGCGGCCGGCGGGCAGGCCGTCGGTGGCGCGGAAACGGAACTCCATCACGTCGGGATTGACATTGGCCGGGTCGTTCTCCAGGGGCGTCCAGACGGTTCCCGCAGGCACGGTGTAGCGGTAGCCCGTCTGCGAGCCGAGGATGGGCTGCTCCGAGACAATCGCGCCGGTGCCATCCACCTCCTGATAGTAAGTCCGCAGTTTCCACTCGGGCGCGGCCATGGCCGTCATCCGGTCCATGTCAAAGGCGGGCATTTCGGCGTAGGGGGCGGGGTTGAGGTTGAAGAACGGGATGTTGGCGGCGGTCCAGTTGACGGTGTCGGCGGAGGGCCTTTGCATGAGCAGGTCAATCTGGTAGGCGGCCTGGCCGGCGAGGGGGAGGATTTCGGCCTCGACGCGGCGGACGGGGCGGGGCATGATTTCGGTGATGCGGATGGCCTCGGCGCCTGCGGCGGCGTAGGAGAGGAGGCGGTTTTGCCCCTCGAAAATGTCCGGATCGGGGTTGGAGTCGGTGATGGCGGCCCACCAGGGGTCCACGGCGGAGATGTCGTTGAACTCGGGGGTGATGCCGAAGGAGTCGGAGAAGTATTCCTGGATGGAGCCCGCGGGGAAGAGGTCCTGCCGGCGGACGCGCTCGCGCTCGTTGAGGGGCTCGGCGGGCTCGTTGTCGAGATTGGCGGAGCCGCGCTTTTCCATGACGAGGAGGGAGCGGACGGCGTCGCGGTCGCGGTGGTCGGCGACGTTGACGGCGGTCTGGAGGGCCTGGAGCTGCGCGTCGGCGGGGAAGAGGCCCGGGGCGGCGTTGTTGCCGCCGAGGAGGGCGCCGCGCAGGGTCTTGTTGGACTGGCGCAGGCCGAAGGCGAAGCTGCGGACGGTGGCGTCCATGCCGGCCCCGTCCGCGGCGCGGGCGGCGTTGGGGAACTGGCCGCGCAGGAGCAGCGCGGCGGCAAGCTGGGGCGCGTCGGCGAAGTTGGGGTCGAGCTTGTTGACCGCGCGGTCGCCGTAGGGGGTGGAAATGTAGGCGACGTTGCGCGCCTCGCTGTGGGCCGTGATGAAGCGGTTGATGTCGGCCCACTCCTTGGGCTGGAAGGCCGGGGAGGCGCCCGCGTCGGCCATCTTCTGGAGTTCATAGTGGACGGCGAGGGTGCGGTCGCCCAGTTCGCCGACCTCGTCCGTGGCGCCGTTGTTGTTGTTGTCGTCGTTGTCAGATTCGGCGAAGGGGTTGCGCAGGGGGGCGCGCTGGAGGAACTCGGCGGGGTCGTCTATGCCCTCAAGCATGCCCAGGGCGCGGTAGTAGGCGGCGGTGCTGCTGTTGAGAACGTCGTCGGTCCACAGAACGGGCGCGGAGGCGGGCGGGGTGCCGGAGAGCTGCAGCTTTGACCACTCGCTGAGCCGGGGCAGGTAGAGGCCGGAGTCGGGGAGGCCGGAGGCGTTTTCGTCGCGCCGGGAGAAGGCGAGGAGGAAGCTGTTGACGTTGTCATCGGCGCGGCCGAGGCCGGGGGCGGTGACGTCGTAGTCGTAGGGCTGGGCCGTGAGGCTTCCGGCGGGGTTGACGGGCGCCTCAAAGTCCCACAGGTTTCTTTCAGGGAGGCCGACCCTGACGCCCGCGCCCATGAGCATGTTCCATGTCTCGGCGGCGCGCTGGACGCCCATTGCGGGGAGGATGCGTGTCTCGTATTCGGCGGGGGTGAGGGCCTGGCTCATGCCGCGGACCACGCGGGTGGCTGGGTTGGCCAGTGCGAGGGTGTCTTGGTGTCCGTAGGTGTGGAGGCCGCCTGCGTTGAGGTTGGCCTTTCCGGACTCGTCGGCGACGTGGACGGCCATGCGGCCGACGACCTCGCAGACGGACTCGGCGCTGACGCCGAGGACGTAGGCGGGGCAGGTGCAGGTGGCCCCGGTGGGGGTGCCGTCGGGGCGGCGCACGGGGATCTCGTGGTAGGTGGAAAAGGCGGTGTGTGACAGGGAGAAGGCCGCGGCCACGACGTCGAGGTTCAGGGGGCGGAAGCCCTTGTCGGTGAGGACGGGCACGGAGATGGGGGGGCAGTCGTAGGTGCCGTCGTCTTTCAGGGTGACAAATTCCGGCCCGGGGGCGGCGTAGGCGGTGAACCCGTTGACGTGGAGGTCGTAGTCGTTGTCCACCGTGTCCACGTTGCCGATGTTCAGGATGGCCGGCGCGGCGGGCAGGCCGTCCAGGTCCACGCGGGGCGCGCGGATTTGGTCGGGCAGGGTGAGGTAGACGTATTCCAGCGCGTTGCCGTTTGCCGCGTTGGGGCGGCGGTCGGCGGGCGTGATCTCGCCGTCGTTGTCCATGTCCACGGGCACGGAGAGGCCGGGCAGGGGCAGGGTGAGGCGGTAGGCGGCGACGGGGGTGGGATAGTCCGGGTCCTGTTCGCGGATGACGGCGCCGGAGCCGTCCACGGCGTAGACGAAGGCGCCGAGTTCGAAGTTGCGGCGGATTTCGCCCTCGTCGGTGGCGTCGAGCCCCTCGGAGGCGACGGTGGGGTCGTAGAACTTGCTGTCGGGGTAGCCGTCGAGGTCGTTGTCCACGCCGTCGCCGGAGAGGTCCGCGTCCTTGGGGAGGGGAATCCAGGCGCTGTCGCGCAGGCCGTCGCCGTCGCTGTCGAAGTCGGCCCAGAGGTCCACGAAATTGGCGGGGAAATACCCGTCGGTGCCGGACGGCGCGAAGGGGAGGAAGGTGGAGCCGTCATTCCGCTCGACGATGACCTGGCCGGCGAAGTCGGGGGTGACGAAGGGGAACCTGCGGTCCATTTCGGCGGTCATGGTGAAGCGGTCGAAGCGCTGGGAGAGGCCCGCGGCCGTGAGGGCGTTGTTGACGTCCGTGAGGGTGAGCCGGACGCCCGCGGCGTCCACCAGGCGCATGTCCTTTTCGGAGGCGAAGAGGAGGATGGTCTGGCCGCTCCATCGGGGCACGGCGAGCCAGGGGGCGGTGCGCGGGCCGCGGAAGAGGGGCTCGCGGACGCCGTCGGGGGTGGTGTCGGCGGGGTCGGCGGCGTCGCCGTCGCCCCGGTAGAACTGGGCGTAGAGGATGCCGCCGGAGAGGAGGCCGGCTTCGCGCAGGGCGCGCTCGACGGGCTCGAGGGTGAAGGCGGTGCGGCCGCCGTCCCAGGGGGCGATGCCGTCCACCCAGGTCCATTCCTTGCCCGCGAAGGCGGCGCCGTTGAACAGGGTGCGCCAGGCGTGGTCGGTGGAGGTGGCGTTGGGGTTGACCTGGAGGTCGCGGTTGAGGGTGTACTGCGCGACGGCGAAGCCGGCGTCCACGAGGTACTGGGCGCGGACGGTGTGGACGACATTGACGGCGGTGGTGGACTCGATGCGGGTGACGGCGAAGAAGGTGAGGCCGATGGCGAGCAGCACGGCCATGATCGAAAGGGCGACGATGAGGGCCGCGCCCGAGTTCCGGTGCAGTTTGCCGTGCCGCCGGGGTCCCGCCGGCCCTGTCTTGCCCCAGGCGGCGGCGGGGGCCCCGCCCGGGTTCCGGTGCAGTCTTCCGTACCGCCGGCGTCCCGCCGGCCTTGTCTTGCCCCAGGCGACGGCGTGGGCCCCGCCCGGGTTCCGGTGCAGTCTGCGCATGCGTTACATCCTGTCGTGTGGGCCGCGGCGCGGGCCGCGGGCCGGTGTCACCTGGAGCCGCGCATGTAGGCTGCGGGCAGGTCCACTTTCTGCTGGTACCACTGGGTCATGGGCGGCAAATCCGATCTGGCCGGGGCGGCGTAGAGCCAGAAGCCCGGCGCCAGCCACGCGGGCAGCCGCGACACCACGGGGTCGCCGGCCGTCTGCTCGGGGTCTGAAAGGTCGCCCGCCGCCTGGAAATCGGCCGCCAGGTCCTGCATCTCGTCGGGGCCGGGATTGACCGCCATGCCGAGCAGGAGCGCCCGCGACGCGGGATTGTTGTACAGCGTGTTGAACACGGGGCCGCTGGTGCCGTCCTCCATGCCGTAGAAGAAGAAGGAGGAGAGGTCGAGGGCGTTCACGGGCCGGAGCTGGCCCGAGACCGGGTCGGGCCGGTAGACGGGATTGCCCCCGTCGCACAGCACGGCCTCGATGATCAGGTTCTCCACCACCTCGTAGTCGGGCCAGCTGGGGTGGTTGGCCTGGCATTCCCCAACACAGTCAGAGTCTCCGCCGCACAGCGCCACGCAGTCCTCGGCCCAGAAATCCACGGGGGCCAGGGTGTGGTAGGCGATCCTGGGGAACCCGTACAGGGGCATGCCGCCGGTCATGCGGTGCATCATGTCGCGGTTGTTGAGCGCCTCGAGGAAAAAGGTCGCGTTGCGCAGGGGGGCGACGAGCTTGGCGAAGTCGGAGACGTAGCCCGAGCCGTCCACGGGGAGTTCCTGGCCGAAGGCGTTGAGGCTGGTGGCACCGGTGTGGTCCTCGTAGCGGAGCAGGGAGCCGAGGCGTATCTGCACGTTGAAGTCGTAGAAGCTGTCGGCGCCCATGACGGGCGGATAGACGCTCAGGAACAGGGCCTCCTCGGTGGGGGCCTGGCGCAGGAACAGCTCGCGGACCTCGCTCCACTTGAGGGGCATCTCGACGAGGAAGGTCTCCGCCCCGGGGCGGATGACGTAGGCCACGCGGCCGAAGGCGCCGTCCTCGAGCGCGCCGAGGTACATGAAGCCGTTGGGCTCGCCGTAGAAGCGGGTGAGGCCCCGCGTGTCGTCCGTCGTGAACGCCACCTTGATGTCCTGCTCGAGCACGGCCAGGGCGTTGCGCGCGCGCTCCATGTTGTTGAGCATGGCGTAGCCCTGGCGCACGGTCCGCGTGGTGCCGGAGATCAGCAGGGCGATGCTGCCCATGATGACCAGGAAAATGGCCATGGACACGAGCATCTCCACGAGCGTGAAGCCCGCCGTGCCGGTCCGCGCCTGTTTGTGCCCGTCCGCCGGGGCGCGCTGGTCAGCGCTCGGTGACATAGGTGACAAACTCCTCCTCCCTGCCGCTGTTGAGCCGCACCGAGAAGACCACACGGTAGAGGTCGTCGCCGGGGCCGCCGACGCGGGTGGCCGTGGCGCGCCAGGAGTCGTAGAGGGTGTAGGCGCGGGCCGACGCCTCCACGACGTGGTAGGTGTTGTTGTTCACCCAGCTGGACAGGGAGGCGCCCGCGCCGCCCGTGCGCACCTCGCTGAGCTGGGTGCGCGCCAGCGCCGCGATGACCGTCCGCTCCGACGCCACGCGCTGCTGCGCCAAAGACGCCGGAAACAGCGACATGACCGCCATGATCCCCACGGCCAGGATCGTCAGGGCGATCACCACCTCGAGAAGCGTGAAGCCGGCGTTGTCGGGGCGGGTGTGTCTCATGGCGCTTGCAGGCTCCCCGTCTTGATGCGGCCCGTGGACCGGTAAATGGTCACCTCCTGACCCTGGTACCCCATCGTGCCCTGCTCGGTCCCGCTTTTCCATAGGTTCAGGTCCAGATCGTCAAAGGTCTTGGAGGTCCACATCCGCTCCTCGCGCGGCTCGTCGGGCATGGGCGCGAAGAGGATGCGGAAACGCTGCTTGTCCTCATCGGAAAGCAGTGAACCCTTTCCGTCGAAGATATGGCCCAGATATATCTCCACATCGGCGGCGGCAAACTCCGCCTCTCGCACCGCAAGCTGGGGGTCTATGTAGCTCCGGTAGACGCGCACCGGCGCCATGCCCAATTCCTTGGTGCCCGCATCGGCCGCCTGAAAAAAGAACGGCTTATAATCCGGCCCGTCTGGCGGCGGATCGCCCGTGACGTTGTACTTCAGTCCGCTGGGGGGCTGGTCGTAGCTGTCGGGCGGCTTCTGGAGGAGAACGCAGTAGCCGGAAATGAAGGGCTGGAAGTCGGCGCCGTGCTGCGGCGTGGGCACGTAGAGGCCCGCGTAGGAGGTTCCGGCGTCCTTCGGGAGCTGGTAGACGACCATGGCCCCGGAGAGGACCCGCACGGTCTGGCCGAGGATGGTGTCGTCCACCGGGAAGGGCGCGATCTCGTAGATGACCGCCGTGTTCACATTGTACGTGGCGGCATAGACCCGCGCCGCGCGCAGCATGGAGGTGAGGGGCCGCACGCCGCGCTGGAGGTCGTTCTGCGAGAACATCCGCACCACGGGGATGGAAATCGCCGTGAGGATGCCGATGACCGCCAGCACGACGATCAGCTCGACGAGGCTGAACCCCGCCGCGCCGCCGCCGCTATGTCGCGCTTCCCGCCGCATGGCCGCTCCCGGAAAGGGGCTCCGCGCCCCGTTTCCCCGCAGGGGCGGGCCGGCACGCCGCCGTCCCGCCCCCCGGAATTTTCGCCGCCGGGGCGGGAGGAAAACCCCCCGCCCCGGAAATCACACAAAATCAGTTGTAGAACCGCTGCCAGGTGGCCGCCGGATCCCAGTTGTTGATGTCGTCGCCGCCGCCGATGTCCCCGGAGTCCTGGATGTTGAACCAGGAATACACATCATCGGCCTGGTAGGCAACCTGATAGATCATCTGGCCGCTGTTCATGTTCTCGCCGTAGGACCACACGTAGGCCGACTTGCCCGGATCGGCCGGGTAACCGACGCGGGTGGGCCAGGTGTCAAGATCCGGGATGACATCCGTCATGTTTATAAGAAGGTCCAAGCCGGTGCCGTCGTCAAGTATGTTGCGGAGGATGAAATTGTCGCGCCGGGCGGCCGCGTTCCCGGCGCTTGATCCGGATTCAACGCTGAACTTGCGGAACGGGATGGGCGCGTTCACTGTCGTTCCGGGGAGTTTCGCGAACTTCCACGGACCCGGGAATATCTTGTACTGGTTGCCCCAGGGGTCAAGTCCGAGGTCCATGTAGTTGGTCCCAAGCTTGGCAATGATGTCCTTCTTGATCAAGTTGTTGCCCAAAGTCCCAAGCGCGGACCCGGTTTCCGGAAGCAACACGTTGCGCCCGTAACGGAGCAAATCGTAGACCAGATTGCTGTACATCTCCACCACGGCAGGGAAATTGCCAACGATCCACCCTTCCCAGGTGGCAGGGCTTCCATCCCATCCCGCAAAGCGGGGCACGGCGCCGGGGGTGAAGAGCTGGTTGAGGTTTCCCTTGCCGGCGTCCGTGAGCATGGCGGTGAGGGCGAGCTCGACGCCGTTGATTTCGGCGATGGCCCTGGTGACGCGGGCGCGGACGATGTATCGCTGGACGTTGGGGACGACGATGGCCGCGAGGATGGCGATGATGGCCATGACCACGAGGAGCTCGACGAGGGTGAAACCTTGCTTTCTTTTCATTGCGGGTCCTCCTTGCGCCCCTGCGGGGCGGTTGTATTCCTTGGCTGCTGCGGATGAAGCTCCTGCTTTCATAATACCCGGTTCCTTGTGGTTTGGGGGTTCCTACTGGTTGTTGATCTGGTCGCCCAGGGTGAAAATGGGGAGGTAGAGCGCGACGACGATGAATCCGATGATTCCGCCGAGGACGATGATGATGAGGGGCTCGAGGAGGGAGAGCATGGCGTCCACGGCGTTTTCGACCTCGGCGTCGTAGATGTCGGCGACCTTGACGAGCATGGCGTCGAGGGAGCCGGTCTCCTCGCCGACGTCAATCATGTTGACGACCATGGGGGGGAAGACCTTGCTCTTGTCGAGGGGGGCGGCGATGGTGTCGCCCTCCTTGACGCTCTCGTGGACCGTGTCCACGGCGTTCTGGATGACCTCGTTGCCGATGGTCTCGCGGGTGATCTTGAGGGCCTGGAGGATGGGCACGCCGGAGGTGATGAGGGTGCCGAGGGTGCGGGCGAAGCGGGCGACGGCGACCTTGGTGACGAGGTCGCCGATGAGGGGGACCTTGAGGATGATGCGGTCGAAGACGCGCTTGACCTGCTTGGACCGCATGGCGAGCTTGAGGCCGATGATGGTCCAGCAGATGGCGGTGAGGAGGATCCACCACTTGTAGATCATGAAGTCCCCGGCGGCGATGAGCACCTTGGTGGGCGCGGGGAGGTCGCCGCCGAACTCGGTGAAGATGTCGGCGAAGACGGGGACGACCTTGAGGAGGAGGAAGCTGACAATGCCGCCGGCGATGAGGATGACGGCGATGGGGTAGATGAGGGCGCCCTTGACGCGGCGCTTGAGGGCCTCGCGGCGCTCCATGAAGATGGCCAGGCGCTGGAGGACGGTCTCGAGAAGGCCGCCGACCTCGCCGGCGCGGACCATGTTGACGTAGAGGCGGTCGAACTGCTTGGGGTGCTTGGCGAGGGCCTCGGCGAAGGTGGAGCCGGACTGGACGTCGGAGGCGACCTCGCGGAGGATGTCGCGGAGCTTGCAGGGCTTGAGCTGGGCGATGAGCACGTTGACGCTGCGCAGGAGGGGGAGGCCGGCGTCAATCAGGGTGGAGAGCTGGCGGGTCATGACGACCAGCTCCTTGGTCTTGACGCCGCCGAAGTAGAGCTCGTCGAGGCCCTTCTTCTTGCGGGCGGCGCGGCGCTCGTCGCCCTTGGTGGCCTCGCGCACGTTGGTGGGGAAGAGGCCCAGGGAGCGGATGTCGTTGAGGGCGAGGGCCTGGTTGTCGGCGGCGATGACGCCGAAAATCTGCTTGCCCTCCCGGTTCAGGGCGTAGTAGGCGTATTTTTGCATGGTGTCCCGCTCCTTTCCCTAGTCGTCGTATTTGTCGGTGTGGTCGGCCACCTCGGGCACGCCCGTGATCCCCTTGGCGCACTTGAGAATGCCGTCCTCGCGCAGGGTCATCATGCCCTGGTGCCTCCGGGAGTGCCTGCGCAGGTCAATGGCCATGGCGCGGTCGAGGATCAGCTCGCGGATGGTCTCGTCCACCTGCATGAACTCGTAGAGGCCGATGCGGCCCATGTAGCCGACGTAGTCGCAGGCGGCGCAGCCCTTGGCCCGGAAAAAGCCGAGCTTGGGGTCGGACCGCCAGCTGGCCGGGAGCCCGAGCAGCTCCATCTCCTCCTCGTCGGGCCGGTAGCGCTCGCGGCAGTGGCGGCACAGGGTGCGCACGAGGCGCTGGGCCAGCACGGCCTCGAGGGCGGCGGTGATGAGGAAGGGCTCGACGTCCATGTCGAGCAGGCGGGTGATGGTCTCGGGGGCGCTGTTGGTGTGCAGGGTGCTGAGCACGAGGTGGCCCGTGAGGGAGGCCTCGACGGCGATCGTGGCGGTCTCAAGGTCGCGGATCTCGCCGACCATCACGATGTCGGGGTCCTGGCGCAGGATGGAGCGCAGGCAGGCGGCGAAGGTGAGCCCGATCTCCTCCTGCACCTGGCACTGGATGAGACCGGGAATCTGGAGCTCGACGGGGTCCTCGGTGGTGATGATCTTGGACTCGGGGTTGTTGAGCACGTTGAGGCAGGCGTAGAGGGTGGTGGTCTTGCCGGAGCCGGTGGGGCCGGTGACCAGGATGATGCCGTTGGGCTTCTTGATGACGTTGTGGACCTGCTTGAGCACGGCGGGGCTGAGCCCGAGCAGGTTGAGGTCTATGCGGACCGCGGTGCGGTCGAGGATGCGCATGACGATGCACTCGCCGTAGAGCGTGGGCAGGGTGGCCACGCGGATGTCAATGATGCTGTCGCCGATCTTGAGCTCGATGCGGGCGTCCTGCGGGAGGCGGCGCTCGCCGATGTCCATGTTGCAGATGACCTTGATGCGCGAGGTGACGGCGATGCAGGCGGCCTTGGGCGGCTGCACGATCTCGTGGAGGACGCCGTCCACGCGGATGCGGACGCGGAAGTCGTCCTCGTAGACCTCGAAGTGGATGTCGGAGGCGCGGCGCTGGACGGCGGTGAGGAAGATCAGGTTGACGATCTTGATGACCTCGGGCTGCTGCGCGAGCTCGATGAGGTTGTCGGGGTCGGCGACGACCTCCTGGACCCCCAGCTCCTCCAGCGAGAGCTCAAGCTCGCCGACGCGGTCCTTGATCTCCTCGAGCATCTTGTGGATGGACTCGGCCTCGAACGCGTAGTTCTTCTTCCACGCGGCGGCCACGTCCTCCGGGTTGCTGATGGCGCCGCGCACCTCCATGCCCGTGATGGACTGGAGGTCGTCAAGGGTCTGGAGGTTGAGCGGGTCGGCCATGGCGACGAGGAGGGCGCCGTCGGTGACGCGCATGGGGATGACGTTGTAGAACCGTGCCACGTCGCCGGTGACCACGCGCAGGATGTCGTCGGCGACGGCGAACTTGGAGAGGTCCACCTTCTCCATGCCGAGCTGCATGCCGAGGGCGTCAATGATGTCCTGCTCCTCGCCGTAGCCGAGGGAGACCAGGGTGCGGCCCAGCATCTCGCCCGTCAGGCGCTGGCGCTGCAGGGCCTCGTCGAGCTGGATGGGCGTGATGATTCCCTGCTCCACCAGGATGTCGCCGAGCCGCCTCTTTCTGTGCGTCGCCAATGGCATTCCGTTGTTCCCGTGTGTCCGGCTAGAAGTCGCCCGCGCTGGTCGTGGTGATCTCCTCGATGCCCAGGGCCTTGGCCGCGGCGATGAACTCGTCGCCGACCTGGGCGCGGGACAGGCAGTCCTTGAAGGAGCAGATGCCCTTGCGGTAGAGCGCGAGCAGGTGCTCGTCAAGGAGGTTCATGCCGTACTTGTGCCCGGTCTGGATGGAGGAGGAGATGCGGTACGACTTGTTCTCGCGGATGAGGTTCTGGATGGCCGAGGTGCAGATCATGACCTCGTAGGCCGCGATGCGGCCGAAGCCGCTCTTGCGGGGCACGAGGGCCTGGGAGATCACGCTCTTGAGGTTGCCGGCGAGCTGCGTGCGGATCTGCTCCTGCTGGTTCGTGGGGAAGGCGTCCACGATGCGGTCAATCGTGCGCACGGCGCCGGTGGTGTGCAGGGTTCCGAACACGAGGTGGCCGGTCTCGGCGGCGGTCACGGCGGCCTCGATGGTCTCGAGGTCGCGCATCTCGCCGACGAGGATCACGTCGGGGTCCTGCCGCAGGGCGCGGCGCAGGGCCTCGGCGAAGGTGGGCACGTCCACGCCCACCTCGCGCTGCATGATCAGGCTCTTCTTGTGGTTGTGGTAGTACTCGATGGGGTCCTCGATGGTGATGATGTGGTGGTCTAAGTTGTCGTTGATCCAGTCAATCATGGTGGCCAGGGAGGTGGACTTGCCGGAGCCCGTGGGGCCCGTCACGAGCACCAGCCCGCGGGGCTGCTGGATCACCTTCTTCACCACGGGGGGCAGGCCCAGCTCGTCGAAGGAGAAGATTTTGCGGGGGATCAGGCGGAGCACCAGCCCCACATAGCCGCGCTGCTTGAAGATGGACACACGGAACCGGGCCACGTCCTCGAAGGCGAACCCGAAGTCGGCCCCGCCGACCTCCTGGAGCTCCTGCTGGTTGTCCACCGACGCGATGCTCTTCATGAGCCGCTCGGTGTCCTCCGCCGTAAGCGGGTTGTCGCCGAAATACTGCAGGTGGCCGTGGACCCGGCCGACGGGCGGGTTGTCCACCGTGAGGTGCAGGTCCGACCCGTCGCGGTCAATCAGCATCCGCAGCAGGCTCACCATCTCATACGCCATGAAAACGCTCCTTGTCCGCTATTTTTCCGCGGCCGCGGGGGCCTCGTCCGCGCGCAGCGGCTCGTCCACCCGGGTCCGGCGGTTGACTTCCTCGAGTGTGGTCACGCCCTTGAGAGCCTTCTGCCAGGCGTCGTCGCGCATCGTGATCATGCCGCTCAGGCGGGCGGCGCGGCGGATGGCCGTGGCGCTGCCGCCGCCCATGACCAGGCGGCGGATCTCGTCGTTGTTCAGCAGGAGCTCGTAGGCCCCGAGGCGGCCCTGGTACCCCGTCTTGTTGCAGTTGTCGCAGCCGGCCCCGTGCACCAGGCGCACCTGCGACCAGTCCACATGGAGGCCCAGGCGCTCCTTCTCGTCCTCCGGCGGGTCGTGGGGGGCCTTGCAGGAGGTGCAGATGGTGCGCACGAGGCGCTGCGCCAGGATGGCGCGCACGCCCGAGGCGACCAGGAAGGGCTTGATGCCGATGTCTATGAGGCGGCTGAAGGTGCTGGAGGTGTCGTTGGTGTGCAGGGTGGAGAAGACCAGGTGGCCCGTGAGCGCCGCCTTGATGGCGATCTCGGCGGTCTCCTGGTCGCGGATCTCGCCCACCATCACGATGTCCGGGTCCTGGCGGAAAATGGCGCGCAGCGCCCGGGCGAAGTTCCACCCGATGTCGTGGTTGATCTGCACCTGGTTGATCCCGGCGAGCTGGTACTCCACCGGGTCCTCCACCGTGATGATCTTGCGCTCCACCGTGTTCAGGTTGTGCAGCGACGCGTAGAGCGTCGTGGTCTTGCCCGAGCCCGTGGGGCCCGTCACCAGCACCACGCCCGTCGCGTTGTGCAGCAGGGTCTCCCAGTCCTTCTGGTGCTGGGCGCAGAAGCCCAGCTGGCCCAGGCCGAGCATGAGCCCGCTCTTGTCCAGGATGCGCATGACCACGCTCTCGCCGTAGACGGCGGGCAGCGCGCTCACGCGCAGGTCCACCATCTTGCCGCCCAGGGTGATCTTGATGCGCCCGTCCTGCGGCACCCGCCGCTCGGTGATGTCCATGCCCGACATGATCTTCAGGCGGGAGATGATGGCCGCCTGCGCCCGCTTGGGCGGCGGCGGCATCTCCCGCATCTCGCCGTCTATGCGGTAGCGGATGATGATGGAGGTCTTGGCGGGCTCCACGTGGATGTCGCTCGCCCGCAGGCGGAACGCCTCCATGATCATCTGGTGGACGTACTTCACCACCGGGCTGTTGTCGTCGCCCTCGTCCTCCGAGCCCGAAGCCCCCGCCGCGCTGCTCACCTCGCGCGCCGCCGTGGCGGCGTCCATGCTGATGCTTTCCATGCTCATGGAGTCGCCGCTGAGGGACCCCAGGCTGGCCAGCGAGCCGCCGCTCAGGTTGGACATGGTGCTGAGGGTGCTCATGCTGCTCGCGCTGCTCGCGGAGGACAGCATGCTTTCCACCGACTCCTGGCGGTGGCCGTAGTAGCGGTTCAGCGCCTCGGTGATCTCCTCCGGCGTGCTGAGCGCCGGCTCCACCGGACGGTCCAGCAGGCGCGCCAGGTTGTCCAGGGCGTTGATGTTCGTCGGGTCCGCCGTTGCCACCACCAGCACGGCGCCCCGCTCCTCGATGGGAACCACCCGGTACACCGTGGCGATTTCGCCGGGCACCGTCGAGCGCACCTTCTGCGAAATGTCGCGCTCGGACAGCTTGATGATCGGGATGCCGAGCTGGTCCGCAAGCCCCTCCGTGATGTGGCTCTTGCTGATGTAGCCGAGCCGCACCAGGATCTCTCCCAGCTTGCGCGTGCCCATGGTCGTCTGCTGGCGGCGGATGGCCTCATCCAGCTGTTCCTGGGTGATGATGCCCCGCTCAACGAGCCGCTGACCGAAGAAATTATAGGTCGTCTGCATCCAAAATCGCCTTCGTGTCCAAGGATACCATTACTGTACCAGAGCGCGCGCGAATTGTCAATGTAAATAGTGCGAACCGATAATGCCACACTTGGATTTAGCCTCTATTTTGTCAACTGTTTTCCCCTCTGCGGGGCAAAATCCCGCTTCGGGCAAACAAGACACACCCGCCCCGGCAACGCCCTCCCCGCAAAGGGCGGCGTTCCGGAAGCGGTTCTTCGTCTTTTCTGACGCGCGGCGCCGGCGCTCCTAGGCCCCGTGGAAAACGCCCCCGAGGCTCTCGAAGCACTCCACCAGGTCCATTTTTTCCAGGGAGAGGGCCTGAAAGGCCGCCTTGGTTGTCTCGATGGAAAGCAGGCACACCGGCGGCACGCCGGGCGCGGGGTGCTCGTCCAGAAAGACGTAGCCGACAAACCGGACCACATCGAGGGCGCCGGCGATGTCCGTGGAAAACAGCTCGTGAAGCGTGCGCAGGGGAAGGGCGTAGAGGAGGCCCGCGTAGGCGGCGGTCCGCTCCTCCTCCGTGTACAGGGTGTCGTGGAAGGTGTCGCTCCGCTCGTCGTAGGAAACGGACTTCAGCCAGGGCAGCACCCGCAGCGGCGGCACGAGATAGTCCACCGACAGCCCCCGGGCCTGGGGGTAGTAGTCCATGTCGAAGGCCTGGGGGAAAAAGTCGGGATAGGGCGAGATGGACAGCGCGTACTCGCAGTAGTCGAGGACGGCGTAGGGCTCGCCCAGAAGGTAGGCCTGGTATTTGGCGTCTATGAGGGGCAGGCACTGCTGGCGCTCGGCCCGGTAGCGGTCGCGGGCCTCCTCCCACCGGGCGACGGCGGCCTCGTAGACGGTTTTCATCTCCTGGACGGCCGCAGACCACCTGCGGAGCTGTTCCCGGTGCACGCCGGCGATGCGGTCGCTGATTTCGCGCCATTTGGTGTGGGCAAAGGTGTAGCGCGCCCGCGCGGACTGCTCTTTCTCCTCGCGGCGCGCCTTGACGAGCTTGTCCATGGGCTCCAGCGCGGGAAGATAGGCCTCGTCGGTGACCTGGGGCTCCCGGGGCAGGGCGGGCAGGACGGGGCGCTCGGGCCACTGCGGGGCCTCCGGCGGCGGCAGAATATAGTCGGGGTACTTCTTGAGGGCCTCCCAGTCCACCCGCAGGGGGTTCTGGAGGGCCTGCGGAAAGACGCCGGTGACGCCCGCCATCTCCTCCTGGGCGAGCTGGGTGCGCCCCTCGGCGATCTTGCGCTTCTGCTTGACGCTGAGGTCCTTGCGCTTGGCGTTCATCTCCAGGCCCAGCCGGCGCCGCTTGAGCTCGCTGCGGTGCTCCCACAGCCGTCCCCACTGCTCCGCCTGAATCGCGGCCTTGTGCACCACGAACAGGGGCATGTCGCTGGTGACCACGCGGAACTTGGAAAGCGGGGGGAACCGCACCGGCAGCCGGTAGCGTTCCAGCCCCGAATCGCCCCGAAAGGCCTCTAGCCTGCTTTCGTCGTACATGGCCGTCCCCGTACAACAGTCCGCCGCGTCCTGTGCGCGGCGCAGTCAGTCTACATTATTTTCCGCCGCCGTGCCACTGGAGGCATTCCTCCAGCTGCCAGCCGTGGTGCAGGGGGCCGCAGCCCCCGCCGACGCCCAGGCGGTCGCTGTGGAGAATGGCGCCGGTGAGATAGTCTTTGGCCAGGCGGACCGCCTCGGGAACCGCAAGCCCCCGGGCGAGAAACACGGCCAGGGCCGCCGAATAGGTGCACCCCGTGCCGTGGGTGTTCTTCGTGGGAATGCGCCGGGTCACGTAGTGGTGGGCACGCTCCCCGTCGTACAGGCAGTCGCGGGCCTCGTCCCCCGGCAGGTGCCCCCCCTTCAGCAGCACCCAGCGCGGGCCGAGGGCGTGCAGCGCCCGCAACAGGGGCAGGAGGTCGGCGGGGTCGGCGGTGAGCCCTGTCAGCGCCTCCGCCTCGGGAATGTTCGGCGTGACCACCAGCGCCAGGGGCAGCAGCAGCTCCGTCAGCGCGCGCCGGGCGTCCTCGCGCAGGAGCGCGTCGCCGCTCTTGGCCACCATCACGGGGTCCACCACCAGGGACGGCGGCCCAAAGCGCCGCAGGGAGGACGCCACGGCCCCGATGATGCCCGCGTTGGAGAGCATGCCCGTCTTGACGGCGTCGGCGCCGATGTCGCCGAGCACGGCGTCCATCTGCGCGGCCACCGCCTCCGGCGCCATGTCGTAGATGCCGGTGACGCCCAGCGTGTTCTGCGCCGTGACGGAGGTGACCGCCGCCGCGGCGTAGCCGCCGAGCACGGTGACGGTCTTGATGTCCGCCTCAATGCCCGCGCCGCCGCCGCTGTCGCTGCCGGCGACGGTGAGCACCCGGGGGATGCGCGTGTTCATGCGCCGCTCCGGCCGGCCGCGGTCACTTCCACGAGGCCTCGGGCGGGGTGGCGTAGTCGGCGTAGCGGCCGGCGACCGCGGCCTCCTTCACGTTCCCTTTGTGCACGTAGACGCGGTAGTTGAAGGTGACGGGCGCGTCCTTCTTGATGAGCAGGTCGCCGTTCTCCGGAATCAGCCCCTTGTTGTGCTCCTCCTTGATGAAGTGGCTGTAGCCGAAGGCGTTGGCGCCCATGAGGCCGTAGTTGCGCACGTGCCAGCTCGACGGGTGGCGCAGGTTGCCCGGGTGGTCGAAGACCGCCAGGCCGAGCCAGCCGGCCTCCGGGCTGTCGCCCGAGAAGTCGCACCAGCGCGACGGCTTGCCCCACGCCGTCTTCTCCCCCTCGTCGCCGTCGGCGTTGGTGATGACCGCCTTCGCGTTGCAGATGTCCGGGCGCATGCGCACCGCCACAATGCCGCCCTCCTTCGTGTCCTTGAACTCCGCGTCCCCGAACTCGGCGGTGAAGGTCACCTTCACGTCAATGAGCCGGCCCTTTTCGGGCACGGCGTAGAAGCGGTACTCGCGCGTCTCGCGGATGAGCGGGGCGCCCGCGGCGGTCTCCCACACGTTGTCCGATTTGATCCAGCCGTAGGCGTCGCCGGAGCCCCAGGTCACGTCTTTCGCGCGCTGGTTGCCCGAGCCGTCGCCCTCGGCCCACAGGTCATGCGTCGTTTCGGGCGGCCCGTCCACCAGCCGCACCTCGCCGTAGGCCGTCCACAGGGACTTGTGGTGCAGGTGGTCCTGGGCGAGTTTCGGCGCGCCCTCGGGGTCCATCGGGTAGTCGCGCGTCACCGTGACGCCGCCCTCGGTGTTCACGGGCCACAGGAAGGGCTTCTTCCACTGCGCGCCGTAATGGTAGCGCGTGAACAGCTTCCCGTCCACCACCACGTCCACGATCTCCTCGGCCCCGGCCTTCTCCACCGCCACGCGCGGCGCCGCGGCCGCGGCGTCCGTCTTCACCGTGTACACCTTCTCCTCCCCCGCCGCCAGCCGGTCCACCACAAAGGCCAGCTTCCCGTCCGCCAGGGTCGCGGGCAGGGGCGCGCCGCTGTCACTGTCCAGCACGGTGACCGGCCCGGCTGCCGCGTCCGGGCAGTCGAGGGAGACCGGGACCGCAACGCGGTCCGCGCCGCCAGCCTTGACCACAATGTTCTTTCCGTTCAGGTCGGCGCGCGCGGAAAAGGCGAGCACTGCGGCGGCGAGTGCGAGAATCCACATGTTCTTCATGGGAGGGCTCCTTCACAGGTTGGCTTGGGCAACACGGGGGAGACTGTAGCACACGCCGCCGCCCGGGGAAAAATCGGGCACCGCGCACTGGGCGGGGCGCCGGCGGGGTCATGGTATACTAGCCCGGCAGGGGCCCCGGAAAGGGAGGGGCGCGCGACGGCAAACGATTTGGACGCGAAATGACGCAAGACGCCGGCAAGACAGACAACCGTCCGCTGAGGGTGGTGCTTTTCGGGGCCGAGTCCAGGGAACTGCGCCCCGTCTTCGAACCCCATCCGCAGCTGCGCCTGGTGGACCACGCGCCCGACGTGGTGGTCTCCTACGGCGGCGACGGCACGCTGCTGGCCGCGGAGCTGCGCTGGCCGGGGCTGCCCAAGGTGCCCGTGCTCAACAGCCGCCTCGGCCACCGGTGCATCCCCCACCCCGCCCCGGAGGTCATCGGCGCGCTCGCCGCGGGCACCCTCACCCGCTGCGAGTACACCAAGCTGGAGTGCGAGGTCAACCCGCCGGAGCCGGGGCGGCCCGGATCGGACTTCACCCTGACCTGCCTCAACGAGGTCAACGCGCACATGGGCCGCATCAACAGCGCGGTCCGGTTCCGGCTGTGGCTGGACGGCCACCCCTTCGACGGGGGCGCGGAGATCATCGGCGACGGCTTCGTCGCCTGCACCCCCTTCGGAAGCACGGCCTATTTCAACGCCATCACCAAGGGCGTCTTCAGCCGGGGGATCGGGATCGCCTTCAAGGCGACGTCGCACCGGACAAGCCACCTGGTGGTGCCCGAGGACGTGACGGCCCGCTTCGTCATCACGCGGGGGCCCGCCCTGCTCGCCTTTGACAACGCCCCGGAATACGTTTCACTCAACGCGGACGACGAGCTGGTGGTGCGCAGGCACCCCCAGAACGCCGTCCTCCTCACCTGCGGGCCCGTGACACCGCTGCACGAGCCGTTCTAGAAGGAGCCCACCGACCCCATGGAACAGCCCTACCGCCGGCCCACCTGGGACGAGTATTTTATGGAGGTCGCGAACGCCATCGCCAAGCGTGCGACCTGCAACCGGGGGCGCAGTGGCTGCGTCATCGCGCGCGACCGCACGCTGCTCGTCACGGGCTATGTCGGCTCTCCCAAGGGATTCCCCCACTGCGACGACGTGGGCCACCAGATGAAGCAGGTGGTCCACGAGGACGGGGCGGTCACCGAGCACTGCGTGCGCACGGTCCACGCCGAGCAGAACGCCATTTGCCAGGCCGCCCGCCTCGGCATCGGCATCGAGGGCGCCACCCTCTACTGCCGCATGACCCCCTGCCGCGTCTGCGCCATGCTCATCATCAACTGCGGGATCAAGCGCGTGGTCTGCGAGCGCCGGTACCACGCCGGGGCCGAGTCGGAGGAGATGTTCCGCGTGGCCGGCGTCCAGCTCGAATACATGCACGATGAGCTCCAGCAGTACGAGTGACCCCGGGAAGAACTCCCCCGTCCCCCTGCCCCCGCTGTCGGCGCGACGGCCGGAAACCGCCCGCCGCCGCCGCAGGATGGAGGCCCGCTGGCGGATGCCGGGGGCGGACAACGAGCTCAGCCACAGCTCCTGGTTCCGCGCCCTGCAGATGTGGGGGCTCGAGGCCGCCCTCCGGGCGGCGGGGCTCTACCACCGCGGCCGGCGGAACGCCCTCGACATGCGGCTCGCCGAAATGGACCTGGCGCCGCCGCGCCTGCCCACCGCCCTCGACGGGCTGCGCGTCCTGCACGTGTCGGACCTCCACCTCGGCCGGTCGCTGCCCGGTTTCGCCGAAAACGCCCGGCGCCTGCTGGGCGGCGTGGAGACGGACCTATGCCTCCTCACGGGGGATTTCCGCTACGGGCACTTCGGGCCTTCGGACCGCGCGGCGGAGGACGTCTGCCGGGTCCTGTCCGGCGTGTGCGCGGCGGCCGGCTTCCATGCCGTCCTCGGAAACCACGACACACTCATCATTGGGGAAATGCTTGAGGCGCGGGGAATCCGCGTCCTGATGAACGAGGGTGCCCGTGTGGAAATGCGGGGAGAATCCGTCTGGCTCGCCGGCGTGGACGACCCCCACCTCCACCGGGCCGCAGATCTGACCGCAGCGCTGGAGGGGCGGCCCCCGGGCCTGTTCACCATCCTCCTCGCCCATTCGCCGGAATGCGTGGCCGGGGCCGCCCGCGCCGGGGTGGACCTCTACCTCTGCGGCCACACCCACGGCGGGCAGATCCGCCTGCCGTTCCTCGGCGGGGTCCACATCAACGTGCGCGAGGGCCGGCGGCAGGCCCTCGGCGTCTGGAGCGAGGGGGACATGTGCGGCCACACCAGCCCCGGGCTCGGCACCACGGACATGCCCGTGCGCTTCCGCTGCCCGCCCGAGGCAACCCTCATCACCCTGCGCGCCCGGCCCGGCACCGGAGGATAAACCGCCCCGCCCCCGCCGCATGGCATAATGGGGGCGTCCACCGGAGCGGCCGTCCATGCCTGAAACCCGTCCCCAGCGCGTGCCCGTCGCCGTCGTCACCGGATTCCTCGGCGCCGGCAAGTCAACCTTCCTCCTGCACCTCGCGCGCCGCCACCGCGGCCGCCGCATCGCCTGGGTCGTGAACGAGTTCTCCCGACTCGACGTGGACGGACCGTGGCTGCGGGGCGAGGGGCTGGAGGTCACCCCCGCGCCGGGGGGCAGCCTCTTCTGCGCCTGCCTGGCCTCCACCTTCCGGCGGGTCATGGGCGATCTGGCCGACCGCGCGGCGGAGGGTGCCCTCGATGGCATTGTGGTGGAGACCAGCGGGCTCACCCGCCCCGGCCCCGTGGACACCATGCTGGACGAGTTCGGCCTGGGGGACCGGCTGGCCGTCAGCTCCCTCACCACCATCGCCGACGCGGCCGCGCTTCCCCAAGTCTGCAAGGCGCTTGAGGCCGCCGCCCTGCAGATCGCCGCCAGCGACCACATCGTGCTGAACAAATGTGACACGGCCTCGGAAGAGCAGATTGCGCGCGCCCGCGCGCTGATCGCCCGCCTCGCCCCCGGCCGCCCCGTCCATCTCACCGCGCGCGCCGCCGCGGACTTGGACCCCCTGGTGCCGGTGCGCGGAGGCCGCGGCGCCCCGGGCGCCTGGGCCGCCGCCGCTGATGCGGGGGTCTCCGTGGTCTGCCTGGAGCGGACGGGAACGGTGGACGCCCACGCCCTGCTGTCCGCGCTGGAGACGGCGGGCCCCACCCTGCTGCGCGCCAAGGGCGTTGTGAACACCCTGGAGGGCGCTCTGAAAGTGGACTGGGACGGCGCGCGAATCGCCTGCCAGCCTCTGGACGTATTGCCCGAAACCCCGGGTCTGGTGCTGTTTCCCCGGCCTGGCCGGGAGGGCCCCGCACAGAACCTGCTCCGGCGGCTGCACCGGGGGGAGTTTGACCCGGCGGCGGGGGGGGGCACCACGGAACGTCCTGCGAACCGGTAAGGTTCCGCTGAGAATCCCACCATTTTGTAGGAACCGGCATCCGGCACTTCTTCCGGCTTTTCGGGAGCCCCCTCTTCCCTCCCCCGCCCCACCCTCCTCCATCCCCATGTTTTGCAGGGGGTTGTGCTGCCCCTCTTTTGGGGGAGGCGGCACTGCGGGCGGCGCACCTCCCGCAGTCGGCTTCTGGCACGGAATCTGCTCCCCGGAGGGGGAACGGCTTGCCGCCCCTCCCCGGCACGTCTTTGGTAGAGTGGGGCCGGGGAAAGTCCCCAGTGCATGACCGTATCCATGAAAAGGAGCGCAGCAACATGAAGAAAGTCGAAGCGATCATCAAGCCGTTCAAACTGGAGGAGGTCAAGGAGGCTCTGGCCCGCGTGGGCATCCAGGGACTCACGGTTTCCGAAGTCAAGGGCTTCGGGCGCCAGAAGGGCCACAAGGAGCTCTACCGCGGCGCGGAGTACGTGGTGGAGTTCCTCCCGAAGGTGAAGCTGGAGGTGGTCGCCGCGGACGACCAGGTGGAGGGGGTGGTCAAGGCCATCCTGGAATCCGCGTCCACCGGCCGCATCGGCGACGGGAAAATCTTCGTGGCCCCGGTGGAGAACGCCATCCGCATCCGCACCGGGGAGACGGGCGACGTTGTGCTGAAGTAGGGCAAGAGCGGGGCGGCGCGGCAGTTCCGCGCCCCACCGATAGGGCGTTTTTCTGTCAAGGAAGCAAAGGAAAAGACCATGCACAAAGACTACACCCCAAAAGACGTGATGGACCTGATCAAGCAGAAGGGCATCCAGTTCATTGACCTGCGGTTCATGGACTTCCCCGGCCTGCAGCAGCACATGACCTTTCCGGTCTCCGTGTTCAAGGAGGAGCTCTTCGAGGAGGGCCTGGGCTTCGACGGGTCCAGCATCCGCGGATGGCAGGCCATCAACGAGAGCGACATGCTGGTGCTGCCGGACCCGCGGACGGCGACCATGGACCCCTTCTCCACCCTGCCGACGCTGATCCTCTACTGCAACATCCTGGACCCGATCACCAAGGAGCGCTACACGCGCGACCCGCGCAACATCGCCATGAAGGCGGAGAACTACCTGCTTTCCACGGGCATCGCGGACACCTGCTTCGTCGGCCCCGAGGCCGAGTTCTTCATCTTCGACGACCTCCGCTACGGCCAGGGCCCGCAGAGCGGGTTCTACTACATTGACAGCGCCGAGGCCATCTGGAACAGCGGCCGCGAGGAGAAGCCAAACCTCGGCTACAAGCTGCGCCACAAGGAGGGGTACTTCCCCCTGCCCCCGTCGGACAGCCAGCACAACCTGCGCCAGGAGATGTCCGCCGTCATGCTCGAGGCGGGGCTCGGCGTCGAGTGCCACCACCACGAGGTGGCCACCGCCGGCCAGGCCGAGATTGACCTGCGCTTCTCCCCCCTCACCAACATGGCCGACCAGCTCACCCTCTTCAAGTACATCATCAAGAACGTGGCCCGGCGGAACAACAAGGTCGTGACCTTCATGCCCAAGCCCATGTTCGGCGACAACGGCTCCGGCATGCACTGCCACCTTTCCCTGTGGAAGGAGGGCGTGCCCCTCTTCGCGGGCAACAAGTACGCCGGGCTCAGCCAGGAGGCCCTGTGGTTCATCGGCGGCCTGCTCAAGCACTGCGAGGCGCTCGTGGCCATCACCAACCCCACCACCAACAGCTTCCGCCGCCTGGTGCCGGGCTACGAGGCCCCGGTGAACATCGCCTACTCGGCCCGCAACCGCAGCGCCTGCGCCCGCATCCCCATGTATTCGCCCAGCCCCAAGGCCAAGCGCGTCGAGTTCCGCGTGCCCGACCCCTCCTGCAACCCCTACATGGCCTTCTCCGCCCTCCTCATGGCGGGCCTCGACGGCATCCAGAACCGCATTGACCCGGGCGAGCCGATGGACAAGGACCTCTACGACCTGCCGCCGGAGGAGAAGGCCCTGATCCCGCAGGTGCCCGGCAGTCTGGGCGACGCCCTCATCGCCCTGGAAAAGGACCACGAGTTCCTCCTCAAGGGCGATGTCTTCACCGCCGACTCGCTGGACACGTGGATCAGCTACAAGCGGGTGAACGAGGTCGAGGCGGTCAACCTGAGGCCGCACCCCTACGAGTTCCACCTCTATTCCGACATCTGAGTCTTCCTTCCCCCTTGCCTTGGGCGGGAACGTTCCCCGGGACCGTTCCCGCCCCTCTTTGCGGGGGGAAGACCGTCTTCAAGCGCAACGAAACCCCGCACGGCGCTTGCGCGCCGCCGGGCGGCCATGCTACTATGCTGACGCGCCCAGCGCACTGCGGAGAGGTGACCGAGTGGCCGAAGGTGGCGCCCTGCTAAGGCGTTGTACCCCAAAAGGGTACCGTGGGTTCAAATCCCACCCTCTCCGCCAGTTTTCCTTTCCCCTACCCCCCTACCCGCCCGGACCGGCGCCTTCCTGCAACCGCCGGCGGCGGTCCACCAGCGCGTTCAGCACCGACTGCCTGACCTGGCCCCCGCAGGGGTTCCCCGTGTAGGCGTCCATCAGTTTGACGCCCACCCGGCCGCCGGAAGCCCGGTGGTAGTAGACCCAGTACGGCGCATGGAAGAGAAGCACCTGCGACGTTTCGCGGATGTGCGGCTTCGCCAGCTGGCCGCGCCGGCGCATGATCATCTGGAAAAGCCCCTTGCGGGCAAGCTCCTCCGCCTGCTCCTCCATAATCAGGGGGGGAAAGCTGTCGCCCGGGGGGGCCTCCGCCCGCAGGGCCTCCTTGCGCTCGCTGAGAACGAGAAACCCGGTCCACGCGTCCACGCACACCCCCACCATGCCGGTTTCCCCGCGCAGTTCGGTGACAAACTCCACCATCCAGCAGGGCATCCACAGGCATTCGAGGCGGGGAAGGGTTCTGGTGCCGGGAACGGGCGAGGCCGCGGGGGGCTTGGCGCGGCCCAGCAGGCCGAACAGACGGTACCACCGGGGCCGGGTGAAATGGCGGACGGCGTCTTCCCGGAAATACCGCGGCGGTAGGTGGAAGCCGGTCACGGGCGTTTCAGCAGCCCCTTCTGGATGGCCAGCCCGTAGAAGATGGAGCCCGCCCCCATGCCGACTAGGCTCAGCCCCGCGATCATGTTCACCAGCGCCGCGCGCATGAGTCCCCCGTGGACGGCATACCAGGTGCCGAAGATGACCGGCAGGCCGAGGAGCACCAGGAATGCCCCCAGCAGGACGTACAGCTCCGCGTCCCGGCGCTTGAGGTTGTCGCCCGTGTTCTTGGTGCTGTCAATCCGGTGCATGTCACCGTGTTTTTCGTCGCTCATGTCTCGAAAACTCCCGAAGGCGTCCGCGGGGCGCGCCATGCGCGGTCAGGACGGTTTCACATGAAGTAAATGTACACGAACAGGTGGGGCAGCATGGAGGCGATGGTCCACAGCCGGAGATCGGTCCAGAGGGCCTTGTTCTCGCGGCCGCTGTTGAGCATCTCCGGCTTGATGAGGAAGCACACCCACACCATGGTGCCGACAAACAGCGCCAGGGCGAAAATCTGCGCCCACGGCTGGTAAACCGTGGCGAGAAACCGGTTGACCGGCAGGAACACCGGCTTGACCACGGGCTCGAAAACGCCCCCGAACCAGTCCAGAAAGGCCAGCCAGCCCTCCACGATGGCGTTGGACACGGCGACCACTGTCCCTAAGAATCCGCCCTTCTCCGCCGCCTCCGTCAGCACCGATGTGTCGCCCTTGGCCTGGGCCGCCACCGATGAGAGGACCGCTGTCACGTCCAGTGTGGTCATTGCGACACCCTTTCTTCCAGCGCGGCCTGGGTTTCCGTGTCCTTCAGGACGGAACCCCACACCAGCCCGCGTATCTTGTCCTCAGGCTCCGGAGGCGTCAGCAGGCTGACCACCACCGTGACCACCATGGCAAAAACGAAGGAGAACATGGCGACGTACAGGAAGGGGTCCTCCGAGGGGAAGAGCCCCGGAACGCACCAGAGAATGAAGCAGAAGAACACGCCGGTGATGAGGCCCGTGAGCGCCCCCCAGCGGTTTGCCCGCTTCCACAGGATGCCGAGCAGCAGGATGGCCAGGGTCGGCCCCTGGAACAGCGACAGGATGGTCTGGATGAAGTTGTAGAGGCCGCCCACGCGGGCGAACTGCGGGGCGAGCACCGCGCTCGCGATGATGAGGAACGCGGTGAAGCCGCGGCCCCAGTTGAGCGCCTGCCGCTCGTTGAGCGGCTTGCCGCCCAGCAGCACCTTGGACCGGTTGAAGATGTCCGTCACAAAGATGGTGGACGCGGAGCTCAGGGTGCCCGAGATGCTGGACATGAGCGCCGCGAAGAGCCCCGCGAACATCAGGCCCTGAAGGCCCGGCGGCAGCATGAGCCGCATCATCGTCGGCACCACCTTGTCCTGCTCCTTCAGCATGGGCATCACGCCCGCCGCCGTCTCAATGTGCTCCACCATCTCGGCGGGCACCACCGACGGGTCGGCCTTGATCACGTTGGGCAGGTAAATCAGGGCGCACAGCCCCGGCAGCGCCACCATCAGGGGGATGAAGGACTTCAGGAAGCCGCCCAGCAGCATGCCGGCCTTGGCGTCCCACTCGGTCCGCGCGCCGAGCGTGCGGTGGACGATGGCCTGGTTTCCGCTCATGTAGGCGACGGCCATCACCACGCCCAGCCCGAACACGATGCCGGACCAGGGGAAGGCCGAGTGGTCGTTGGGAAGCAGGATGGTGAAGTGGTTGGCGAACTGGTCGCCCATGGCCGCGACGCCCTCGCGCAGGCTGCCCCAGCCGCCGACCTCCCACAGGCTCAGGGCCAGCAGCGACAGGCCGCCCACATACATGACCACCAGCTGCACCACGTCGGTCATCACCACCGCCGACAGGCCGCCGGAGAAGGTGTAGAAGCCCGTGATGAGGGCCATGGCCCACACGGTCACCATCGGGTCGTAGCCCAGCACAGTCCGCACCAAGTCGTCCGCCGTGGTCCACAGCATCATGACCAGCGAGATCAGCATGACCATGATCCAGATGCCCGCGTTGATGAGCTGCACGCCCGCGTTGTAGCGCCGCCCCAGGAACTCCGGGATTGTGAACACGCCGGAGCGCCAGAAATAGGGCACGAAGATGAACGCGGCGAAGACCATCGCGGGCATGGAGCCCAGCCAGTCGAAATTGGCCGCCGAAATGCCGTAGGTGTACGCGTTGCCCGCCACCCCCACGAAGTCCGTCGCCCCGATGTCGCTCACCACGATGGAGAAGCCGATGGCCCAGAAGGGAAGCGCCTTCCCCGCGAGGAAGAAGTCCCCGGCGTTGTCAATGTACTTGGTGGTGTACAGGCCGATGACGAAGCAGCCCACCATGTACACGGCGATGATGGTGAAGTCTATCCAGTGGAGGTGTACAAATTGCATCCGTCTCTCCCTGTAAAAGGCCGGAAAACGCCCCGCGCGCGCCGGAGTTGCGCTGAGTGCGCCATTATGCCAGAATCTGGGGACCGGCACAACCTGACCCCGCCGGACACCAGGAAAGCCGCACAGGACATGATCGTCTCGCTCGCCCCCGAAACGCTGGACCTGAGCGTGGTCCTCCCCTGCCTCAACGAGGCCGAAAACCTGCGCGTCCTCCTGCCGGACCTGCGCCGCGCGCTCGACAGTCTCGGCGTGTCCTGGGAAATCCTCGTGGTGGACGGCGACTCCGCCGACGACACACCCGAAGTCGCGCGCGCGGAGGGCGTCCGGTATGTCCGCGAGGAAACCAAAGGCTACGGCGCGGCCATCATGCGCGGCTTTCACGAGGCCGGGGGCCTCCATGTGCTCACCATGGACGCGGACCTCTCCCACCCCGCGCGGTTCATCTCGGACCTCTGGGCCGCCCGCGACACCGCCGACCTGGTCATCGCGTCGCGCTATGTCCCCGGCGGCGGCGCGGACCAGCCCGCGTTCCGCCTCTTCCTCAGCCGCGTGATCAACGCCTTCTTCGGGAGGGGACTCTCCCTGCCCGCCCGGGACCTCTCCAGCGGCTTCCGCATCTACCGCAGGGCCGTCCTGCGCGGCATGGCGGTGGAGCACGCGAACTTCGCCGTGCTCATGGAGATCCTGCTCAAAATCCTCGCGGGCGGCGGAAGCGCGGCCGAGATCCCCTTCCACTACGAGCCGCGCGTGCAGGGGCAGTCCCACGCCCGCGTGTTCGCCTTCGGCCTGGAGTACCTGCGCCTCTTCCGCCGCATGTGGCGGCTCCGCAACAGCATTGACTTCCCCGACTACGACTGGCGCGCCCACGACAGCCGCATCTGGTTCCAGCGCTACTGGCAGCGCAAACGCCACGAAATCATCCTGCGCTTCGCGCCAAAAGAGGGCCGCGTCGCCGACATCGGCTGCGGCAGCAGCCGCATCCTCGCCGACCTCCCCCACGCCATAGGCGTGGACCTCCGCCGCGACAAGCTCCGCTTCATGCGACGCGTCCACGGCCCCCTGGTCCAGGGCGACGGCATGCGCCTGCCCTTCGCCGGTGCCTCCCTCGACGGCGTCATCTCCTCCGAAATCATCGAGCACATCCCCGACGAGGGCGGACGCCACATTGACGAGCTCCTGCGCGTGCTGCGGCCCGGCGGCATCCTCGTCCTCGGCACCCCCGACTACGGCGGATGGCAGTGGCCCCTCATCGAGTGGTTCTACGGGAAGGCCGCCCCCGGCGCCTACGCCCACGAGCACGTCACCCGCTACACCCGCGAGCGCCTCCGCGAGGCCCTCAAAGAGCGCGGCTGCGAACTCCTCGACGAGGACGCCATCTGCCGCGCCGAACTCATCCTGAAGGCCAGAAAGGCCGGCGGCCACGACTGACCCCCGCCTTGACACCCATCAAGCGCCCCCCACGGAAAAAGCCTTCTCTCATCGGTGTTCATCCCTGTTCATCGGTGGTTGCCTCTCCGAAATGGGAACCACCGATGAACAGGGATGAACACCGATAGCATGAGGCCATTCCAAGGCTCAGGCACGGCTGCCGCGCAGAGAGTTCAAACGGAAACCATCTCCCGTTCGATGTGGGGGCGCAACTCAGACCGGAGGGCCTTCTCTGTGACCAGGTCCACCGAACACCCCAGCAGATCCTCGAGATAGAACTGGACCCCGAAATACCGGCCGGACGTGGCGGGGCCGTCAAAGGCCACCAGAACATCCACATCACTCCCGGGACCCGCCGAATCCCGCACCGTGGAGCCGAACAGGGCCAGCCGGATGACACCAAAACGGGCCGCAAGCGCGGGCTTGCTGCGGGAAAGCAATTCCAATGTCTCTTCTCGCCTCATGGCCGTATCCAGTTCCTTTCGCCGCTGCGGGACGTGACAACCTTGCCCCGCACTACGGAACCACGCCCATGAGACTAAACAACGGCCGAGGCGAAAATCAACGCCCCACGGGAATAGCCTCTTCTTATCGGTGCTCATTTCTGTTCATCGGTGGTTGCTATTCCGGAAAAGGAACCACCGATGAACGGGGATGAACACCGATGGGGGCGGATCGGACCCCGACAGGCCAAACCGTTATTTCGAAGCGTCACTCCTTTCGTTTCCGACCCGCTAGAATTGGCTGTCAACAAGCACCACTTTCTCCCGCAAGCGCGCGAGCCCTTCCGGGCTGATGGCCGGACTTTCGAGAAAGTACAGCTTCTCCAGGGCGGGCATGGCAAAAAAGAGGGGCACGGCGCTGTCTGTCAGTTTCCCGGCGCGCACGGACAGGAACTTCAGCTTTGGAAGCGTGGCAAGCAGTTTCAACTCCTCGTCCGTGACAGGCCTGAGATTGTGTATCCTGAGAATCTCCAGTTGTGGAAACTTGGCCAGCGCCTCAATTCCCGCATTTGAAAGCCGGCCATAACCGAAGGAAAGGCGGCGCATGCGCTGGAGGCGGGCCAGCAACGGAATAAGCCTGTCCAAGTCTGCAGAGGGGCTGGCATTGAAGCTGGCAAAGGAGAATGCCAAAGAGACGATCTGGGGAAACCGCGCGAGATATTCGACATCGTCGCGCGTGAAGCTTTCGCGGAGAAACATGATGCGGAGGGTTATGTCCGGGCGGTCCAGAAAGGGGGCCAGCATCTCCACCTTCCCCTCTTGATACCTGCGGTCGCTCATGACAATCTCCACCTCCTTCAATCCGGGAATGCCGGGCAGGGAAGCAAGGTTGTTCGGAGGAGAGTTGAGGGAAACGAATTCCAGCGAGGGCGGCCAGGAGCAAAGGGACAGTTCCTCTTCGGACACGCGCCAGTCAACATACAGCTCTCGCAGTGTCTTCAGGCCGCTGAGCCCCTGCGCCAGGGTCTGCCGGAGGAATGCGGTGTGCACCGCCCTCAGATTCGGCATTCGTTGTGCCATGGCCACCGTCTCCGCCGACCAGCTGTCAGGATCGCCGCTGCTTCCCACGCGGTGCTCCAGTCTGTCTATTCTGGAAAAGAGCCGCCGGACGCCGGGGTCTTCCGGGTCATAAACCGGATGAAGGGCCGGCTGAAGCACCAGTTCGATATCCGGGGGGATTTCAATCTCCCCTTTCGCCACGCCCAACCTGCTGGGCTCGCGATACGGCAGTCCCCAGTCAAGGGCATTTCGGCCGGGTGTCCAGGCTTCCAGCAGGCCAATGGAGGTGTCCATGGGCAGCGAGATGATCTCCCCCGGCGGCGTGTGGCCGCTCTCCCACGGGGCGCTCTCCGCATCCCCCTCGGCGATCGCCGCCCGGCAGTCATCCACCAGCCCGGCCCCCCTTAGGTTCCGTGTCTGAATGTTTCCATCAGGACGAACCACCGTGGTGGAGGGAAGCGTGTTTATGTGGTAGAGATTTTTCGCAAACTGGGAGTCCGGTTTCTCCGCCAGGACCACGGGCCACGGAAAGTCCTCCCCCCCCATGAAGGCGCTGATCTCCTCCGCCGTATCCCCCAGGTTTACCGAGATGACTTGAGGCGTCCCGCCCTCCGGAGCGCCGGTGATCCACTCCTTGAGGGCGCACATCTCCCCAAAGGACGCCGGGCACGACGCGGACCAGAAATGCAGCACCACCCATTGTCCCCTGTGCCGGGAGAGCCGGAAGACACCCCCTTCCAGCGTTGAAAAGGAAAAACCGCCTGCGGAAAACTTCCTGGAGAATGTCGCCCGATGGGGCAGGATGTCCCCCAAATCAATCGTCTCCCCAGACGCCCCCTCCGGAACAGAAACCTTGAACAACATCTGTCCCGCGCCATACCTCGAGTCTGAGGTGCCGACGTAAAGGTCAATATGGGCGGAATATTCTCCGGGAAGCACGTCGGGTATTCGGAATGTTCGGTCCTTTTCGAAAGGAACCAGATAACACCCCCGCTGAGCTCCGCCGCCGATGGAATCAAGGTCGAACTCCGCGGCATGCCAGGCCGGAGGACAACACTCAGGAACCACGATGCGGCCCCTGACCACAGCACCGCCTCCCAAGGTGACCGTGGCGGTCTCCCCTTCCCGAAGCTCAACGAATGCCATCGGAGCCGTGACGGGGCCGACCTTTCCGCATTCCACGCCGCGGCGCGGCGGACGCAGCACACGGCCCAGCCGGTACTTGCCCGGGGGAAGGTCCGAAAACAGGAAGCGTCCGTCGGCGTCCGTGACCACCTCACGCTCGAACAATCCCCTTCCAAACCCGTTAAGACCCATCTTGCCCCCGGCAAAAGGACGGCCCTCCAGGGTGATCGTGCCTTCAATGCGCCCCACCGCCCCTCCGGGATCGGAAACAACGGGCTGCGCCACGACGGCAAGGCCCCAGGCAACGCACACTCCAACGATCGCCAGAAGCCTTGTCATGTGCCTCCCTCCTGTGGCGGGACCGGCCTCGCCCCATCCCGAGCCTTCCGGGACTGAGGCTGCGGATCCTGTTTTCAGTGTAGCAGACTCCCCCACCGCGACACAGGGTTTCGCCGGAGGACGCGATCCTGCGGCCAAGATTCAACCGCCCTCTCCCCTATCGGTGTTCATCCCCGTTCATCGGTGGTTGCTATTCCGGAGAAGGAACCACCGATGAACGGGGATGAACACCGGTGGGGAAGACAAAGAAAGGGGCGCAGACAGGCCGCGCCCGCCCCCCGGCCCCTGCCTCCGCGTCCCCGTTTCTTGCATCGTGAACCGGGGGCATATTACACTCTTGTCCGGTGCATTTGGGGGCCGGAGCCGGCCCCGCCCAACCAGGGAACCCCTCCCCCATGAACAAGTTGAATATCGCGCTGTCGCTTAACGGCAAATGGATGCTGGCCGCGGACCCCGATGACCGGGGCGTCCGGGACCGGTGGTTTCAGGAAGGGCCGCCGGACGGCGCGATGGAGGCGGAGGTCCCGTCGGTGTGGGACCGGTGGCTGCCGGATTACGGCGGGGTTGCGTGGTATTTCACGTCCTTTTCCCTTGACGACACCTGGACGGGGCGGCGTGTCTCCCTGCGTTTTGAGGCGGTGGACGCCGCGGCGGGGGTGTGGGTGAACAGCGCGCACGCGGGGGACCATGAATGCGCTTTCTCCCCCTTCTTCTTGGACGTCACGGGCCAGGTCCTCCCCGGGGAAAACCGGGTGGCGGTGCGGGTTGCGGCGGGCGCGGGGCGCGCCGGGGGGCTCTGGGGCGGGGTGGCGCTGGAGGGCACCGCGCATGCGTGTCTCTCCGATGTGTTCGTCCTGCCGGACCCGCAGCGCGGGTGTGTCCATGTGCTGACGGAGGCCGTGGCGGAGCCCGGCATGGAGGTGCGGCTGTCCATCGAGGGCACGCCCGGCGCCGCCGTGGGCAGGCCCGGCACGATGCGGCTGGACTTCCCGGATTTCAAACCCTGGTCGCCGGAGCATCCGCGGCTGCACCGCCTGCGCGCGGAGCTGCTGGGGCCGGACGGCCCGGTCCATGCGAAAACCGTGCGCTTCGGCATGCGCGACTTCACGGTGAAGGAAAACCGCTTCTTCCTGAACAACCGCCCGGTCCATGTCAAGGCCGTGCTGCATCAGCCTGACTCCCTGCGGCTGCCCGCGGGGCCGGAGGGCCGGGAACGCGCCCGCCGGGACATCCACCTGGCGAAGGAGGCGGGGTTCAACCTGCTGCGCCTGCGCCAATGGCCCGCGCCGACGGTGCTGCTGGAGATGGCGGACGAGATGGGCATCCTTATTTGCGAGGACATCCCCCTGGGCGCGGAGACGGTGCGCGGAACGGTCCTGCGCGACCGCAACCACCCGTCGGTCGTCGTCTGGGGCGTTTCCAGCGGCGCGGAGGACGGGGACGACCTGTGCCTGCTGGCACGGGAGCTGGACCCGACGCGCCTGATCCTGTCGGGAGCGGGCGCGGCGCGGATACTGCGGCCCCGGTCGGGGGACTTTCAGGAGGTGGACGCCCCCCGCATTTCCCAGCGCGGCCCCGTGGACCTGGACATTGAGAACTATTTTCGCCACATCGGCGACCCGGCCCTGCCGGTTTTCGTGTCAGAGTTCGGCTTTGGCGGGTGCGAGGACCTTCCCGACACGCTCCGCCAGTATGGGGAGCACCCCGGGTACTTTCACGACGCCCGCCTCCTCACCGAAGTGCTGGAGGCCGTCACCCCGGGGTTCAACGAGCGCGGGCTGGACCATCTTTTCGGGGATTTCTCCGGCCTCGCCCGGGCGATGCAGGAGCTTCAGTGCGATGCGGCGCGGCTGCAGCTGGACGCCCTGCGCGCCAACCCGAAGGTCGCGGGCTACTGCTTTGAGCGGCTTGCCGACGGGGGTGACGGATTCTGCGCGGGCATCGCGGACCGCTGGCGGCGGGAGAAGCCGGCGCTGCGCGCGCTGGCGGAGGCGCAGCAGCCGCTCCGCCCGATCATCCAGATTCCCGAGACCAACCTGTCCCCCCGCCAGGAGGTGCCGGTGACGGTGCTGCTGGCGAACGAGGACCGCGTCGAGGGTCCCGGGGAGCTTTCGCTCCAGCTCACCGGTCCGACCGGGCAGATGCTCTGGAAGAAGCGGCGCACCCTGCCGAAAATCCCGAAGCACGGGCGCGACCTCTGGGAGGGGGCCATCTCGGCGTCGGGCTCCCCCGGCCCGCACCGGTTCACCGTGCGCCTGCTGCGCAACGGCCAGATCGCCGCGTCGGCGGACGCGGACCTCTACGTCGTGGAACCCGCCCCGCCGCGCGAACAGACCATCCACCTGCTCGACCCGCACGACGAGTGGACCGGCCGCTTTTCCGGACTGGCCGCCGAGGGCAACCTGCTGGCCCCCGTCCACATCGTCCCCCCGCTGGCGAACACGATCCGGGCCTACCCGGACAACGACCTGGCCCAGGTGCTCGCGCAGGTGCGCGGCGGCGCCGTGGCCGTCTTCTTTGGCCCGCCGGACGACTGGAACGACCTGGCCGCCCAAATTCCCGGCGGCGCGGACCTGACGGCCACGCCCGGGGACGCCACGGGGGGGGCCTTCCCCGCCGTCCATTACGCCAAGGTGCACCCCGCCTTTGACAAGCTCCCCTCGCGCGGGCTCCTGCGCCAGCCCTACCGGAACCTTGTCCCCCAGAAGACCTTCGCCGAGGCCGGGGAGGAGGACATCTGCGGCAGCTTCAACACCCGGCCCGCCGGGGACGCGTGGTGGGGCACCGGCATCCTCGTGCGGCGCTACGGCGCGGGGCGCCTGGTTTTCACCCATCTCCGGGTGCTGGAGCATCTGGGGGCGGACCCGGCGGCGGACCGCCTCTTCTCGAACCTGATCGCCCATTTCACGCGGCGGTCCGTGCCGCCGCAGCAGCCGCTTCCCCCGGAGCAGCGGCTGGTGGAGTGGATGCGCCGGGAGCGCCTGAACACGCTGCGGCGCTGGATGGTCATCGGCGAATTCCCCAACTGGAACCGGAACGCGGGCCTTCACACCGCCTATCCCCCCGAAACGGCGCAGGACTTCGACGCTGTCTACCCCGGCTGGTACCGGGCCGTCCGCTGGGCGCGGTGGCACTCCTCCGCCACTGCGGGCCATCTGGTGGATTTCCAGACCGCGTTCTCGCCGGTCTTCTCCCGGTCCCCCAAGGACGACCGGGCCGTCGGCTACGCCTTCGCGGAGTTCGTTGGCGAGCGCCGCCAGGGCGCGCGCATGGTGCTGGGCATCCGGAACGCCATGAAGGTGTGGCTCAACGGGGAGCTGGTCTTCGAAACGGACCGGCAGGTTCCCGGCGGAGAGACGGACACCGAGACGGTGGAGGTGCGGGTGCGCCAGGGCAAGAACACCCTGCTGGTGAAGTGCGCCAAGGTCCCGGGCCCCTTCGGGTTCTCCCTGGACCTGGAGCGCTCAGGCACGGCCCCCCTAGCCATCCAGTGGTGGCGGTAGGCCCCGAAGCCCCGCACTGGTTGGCCGGGTCCACCAAGTCCACAGCGTCCACCCCGTCCACTTTCTTCTTATAGACCGGAGGTCAGGAACGCGCCGCCCGCGAACGGACCCCCGCGCGCCTGCGGCGCCACAGCACCGCCAGCGCCAGCAGGACCGCCCCCAGCACCGCGGCGGAGGGGACGTGGAACGCCAGCAGCAGCCGTCCCGCGACAATCACGGGGGCCAGCGCCAGCCGCACACACGCCGCCAGGGCGGGGTGCGCCGCCACCATGTCCGCCACTGCGGGACTCGTGTGGTAGTAGAGGTCCACGAAAGCGGTGCCCACGGGGTTGTCAAGCAGGTACACGTCACGCACCGTGCGCAGGGTGTCCACCTGGGCCGCCATGGGGGTGCCGTAGGCCGCCGTGGCGATGAAGCAGGGGCCGCCCAGGCCCCAGCCGCCCGCGTCGGTGCCCGCCGAGATGCCGACCACCGCCACGGCCATCCCCAGAAGGGCCAGGACCGCGAAGGTGGCGTCCACGGTGGTGGCGCGGTACTCAAAGGCCCGGGGGACCACCGCGGCCGGCACGGTGGGATTGGACTTGAGGTACACCACCACATCCACGATGCCCGTCTTCTTGCTCTTGGGCGTCCGGAACTCGAAATAGTGCTCGCGGTCGCCGGGCTCCCCGATGAACAGGGAGGCGTCGGCGGTGCCGCCCGCGCCGTCTTCGTCGGCCCCGCTGTCGCGCAGCTCCACGCGGTCCACATAGCCCAGCCCGCCCTGCGGCGAATGCAGGGTCAGGACGTTTCCCCCTTTCCGGGAGCCCTTTCCCGTGACGGCGGACGCGCCGTCCACACGGACCAGGGAGACGGCGGCGGCGGCCTCCGCGGGCAGTGCCGCGCCCCTGCGCAGACTGAAGGCGTTGCCGCCGTAGAGCCGCGCCGCGGCGCTTTCGGGGGCCTGCGTGTCCGCCGTGGCCGGGCTGAGCGCAGGAGTCACCTCCGCCGCAAGCAGCTGTGACTGAAAAGCAACGTCGAGGGGCTGGGCGCTGGTCTCGGCGCCGGTGACGTAGTTCAGGGTGCTGGAAATCCCCCAGAGGGCCAGCCCGGACCGCACGTCGGCGTAGGTGATGCCGGTGTCGGCAAGGGACAGGGCCGCACGGAGCGATGTTCCGGCGGGGACCCCTGCTGCGTCGGTGGCGCGGGGGAACCGCAGCAGGCTGCCGGTGACCTCGGTGTAGTAATTGCCGCCCGCGCCGGGCGGGGGTATGGTGGCCGAGGCGTCCGGGTCGGCGTAGAGATGGACGCTGAAGTCATGGGACCCCCCGACCGCCACGCCCGCGGCAACCCCGCCGATGAGGGCCGAGGCCAGCTGCCCCGCCGGAATAGAGGGGTCGGCCGCTTTGGCGGCGGCCGCAATCTTTCGGGTCAGGCCGAGCCCGTAGAGGGGGGCTTTCGGCGCCGCAAGGGGGGGCAGCGTGAGCACCACCTTCTCGAGGCTGCCGCCGCCCGCCGTCAGTTTCACCGTGTTCTCCGCCGCCGGGTCCGAGAGGATGAAGGCGGTGAGATTGCGCCCCGACGCGTCGGTCACATGGCGCCTGTACAGGAAGGACACCGGCGTCGGCGCGGAAACCGCCCCGTCCCGCGCCGTGACCGCCGCAGTCACCGCCGCGTTGGCCGAACGGTCGGCGGACGGCGGCACCAGCACTTCGACCGAGGTGCCGTCGGGGGAAAGGTTCACCGCGCGCACCGCCTGGCCTCCGATGCTGAAGGTGGTGGTGGGGGTGAACTTGACGCCCTCAATCCGGGCGGTCACTCCACCGAACAGCCAGGCTTCGGACGGGGTGATGGAGACGATGTCCAGCGTGCGCACGTCTTCGAAGAGCGCCCCCACCGTCTTGTCGCCATCCATCAGGAGCGTGGCGGGGTTGTCCTGCACGCCGTCCAGGTCGCCGGTCCATCCGGCAAACTGAAACCCTGTGTCGGCCGTGGCGGCCAGCGTGACCTCCGTGCCGTGGACATGGCCCCCCTCCGGGGCCTCGGGAAGCGCCGACACGCGCCCGCCGGAGGCGGGGGAAACAGTCAACACATAGCGCGGCGCCTCGACGGGCACAAACACCGAGAAGCGGCTCAGGTCAGCCCGCAGGGCGCCCGTGGCACCGTCCACGGTGGGCGTGCCGGGCGCCATGGCGGGATCCGACTCCGCCACGTCCTGAAAACGCCCGTTCGCGAGCGAAACAGAAAGTTCGCCGATGCGCAACGCGTCCAGGTCCAACTCCTCCGGATACTCCCCGGCGAGCCAGGTTACGGTCACAGCCAGGGGCGAGATGTCGTCGAGCACGCGGATCTCCGCGCCGGACCGGGCCAGAAGGGTGATGCCGACCGCCGGGAAGGAAAGCGGCGCGCCGCCCAGCACGGCGAGCTGCGCCTCCGCCCAGGCGATGCGGGCGTCGGCGCCGGCGTCGCCCCCGGCCTCATCCAGCAGGCCGGCGGGATCATCACAAGCCGCCACCACCGCAAGCACCTCCTCCCCCTCCTCCACCACATCCGCGGCAGCCAGCCGCGCCGCGGTGGGCAGCTCCACCAGAAGGTCCGGACGCGGCGCCACCAGGAAGGTGCTGCCTGCGGTGTCGGGGTCCGTGAGGTCCAAACGGACCACGGCCGCATCCCGCAGCAGGGCGAACCCCTCTGTGTCCTGCATGCCGGTTTCGCTGCCGGAATGCCACAGTTCCCCCGGGCCGACCGCGTCATAGAGATCATCCGGGAGGGCGTTGTCATCCGCGTCCACCGTTCCGCCCTGCACGGACACGGTGAAGAAGAGCTGCGTTTCCAGGGTGTTCTTCAGGTCGTAGAACACGTTCACGCCGCCCGCTGTCTCAGCCAGTCCGTAGACACTCCGGGACACGGCGAGCGTGTCCAGCGCCCAATTCGTCACCCCCTCGGCGGCTGTGTTCACAAAACCCCGCAAGTCAAGAAAGGCGCAGTAGTCCGGCGGAAGGAGGAAGGAGACACCCTGGGGCTGGCGGGGCCCCGCCCCGTCGGGATCCTCGTACACCGGAAGGCCGTCGTCGTCGAGGAGCACCCCGGCGACCCGCTCAAGCGCGCCCTCCCAGTAGGGCGTGCTGGTCTCATCAAAACGGTAGGGAGACCCGCCGGAGAGGGGATAGGCCACATGGAACAGGTGGTCGTTAAGGGGAATCCCGGCAGTGGACGCACGGAACGGAACCGGCAGCGCCGAAGCGACGCTGTCCACAGGGGTTTTCAACGTGAAGACGCCCTCCGCCATGGGGGAAACGGGGGAGACCTCCGTCAGGGCCTTGTCCCGGGGGACCAACGCGTCAAGGACTGCGGCGAACGGGTCCGTCGGGGGGGCCTGGTCCGCGGCGGGGCCGGCCTGTGTCTTTGCGGGGGGAAGGGCCGCAACCGCCACGATCATCGCGGCGACCACAGCAACGGCCAGCGCCCGAAATGGTTTTTTCATCATTCCGCTCTCCTGCAAAAAGTGCCTGTGAAGGACAGCCGCCCGCCGCCATGGCCCGCAATATGTATACCGTGCGGGGACGGAACGGTTCCAAGCCGCCTCATACGGTGCCACGGCAGTGTAGCATATTGCCGCCCGTACGCGCCCCGCAGGGCGGTCGCGCCGGGTGCAGGCCCGGCCGGTCCTGGGCCGCCAAACCAAGCCCCCGCCTGCCCCGAGGGGCGGCCGGACGGGGACCACCGCCCAAAGACGAGGCCAACGGCACGGAGAGCAAACGGGTATGCATGCCCCGCCTGGCGTGAGGCGGACACTCCTGTGCGCCCTTTAGGCGGGCGCGGCATCGCCCCTATTCATCACCGAGCCCCCCGGCACTGGGCGGTCCCAGCGTGCCAAACAACAACGCGGGCGGGAGGCGTTTGCCTCCCGCCCGCGAACTTGGTTCGTGGGGGGCTGTCAGGCCCTCATCATGCGGTCGCTGCGATGACCCCGCCGGCCGCCGCGGCAACGCCGAGGATGATCAGGATGATCAGCAGCCAGTTGGTCTTCGGCTTCTCGTACTCGAAGACGTCTTCCAGGGTGGCCGCCGGCGTGGTCGGGTCCGCCTTCAGGTAGATCACCATGTCCACGACGCCGGTCTTCTTGCTCTTGGGCGTCTTGAAGTCGAAGACGTACTCGCTGTCGCCCTGCTTGCTGATGAACAGTTCCTCGGTGGCGGTGCCGCCGACGGTCCTGTTGAAGCACTTGGCCGACGGCTTCAGCACGACGCGGTCCACATAGCCCAGACCGCCGCCCGGAGACACCAGCGTGAGCTGGGTGCCGCCCTTGCGGGTGCCCTTGCCGGTGCCGTTGACCGCCTTGCCGTCCACCTTCGCCAGGCGGATCTGCGCGGCAACCTCGTCCGGAAGCAGCGCGCCCTTGCGCAGGCTGAAGCCGTTGAGGCTGTACAGGCGGTTCTTCAGCACCTGGTCCGGCCGCGCCACATCGGCGGTGTCGGGCGTCATGGCCGCGTCCACCTCATTGGCGAGGACCTCGGACTGATAGGCCACGACCAGCGGGTCGGTGTAGGACTCGTCGTTGCTGACGTAGTTGAACTGGCTTTCGACGCCGAACCACTTGAGGCCTGTGCGGACATCGCCGTAGTTGAGCTGCGCCAGCGGCAGCGGGAACGTGAGCAGCATGCCTGACGTCGTCGGAACGCCGTCCGGATTCACGGCCGGGCCGAAGGCGATCAGGGCGTTGGCGTCCTGCAGCCAGGGGACCTGCGCCTCCACCGGCGGCGTGGTGGCCTTGCCGGCCGGGTCGGTGTACAGGTGGACGCTGAAGTCGTAACCGCCGCCGATCGTGCCCTCGCTGTCGCCGGGGGCGTCAATCAGGGCGCCGGCCAGCGAACCCGCCGGGACTGCGGCCGTGGTGGCCTTGGCCGCCGCCAGCTCCAGGCGCTGGTTGAGCACGATGCCGTACACCCGGCCCTGGGCGTCCAGCGGCGGGATGGTCAGCTCGGCCTGCGTCAGGTTGTCCACACCGACGGTCAGTCCGACGGTGTTGCCCGCAGCCGGGTTGTTCAGGATGAAGGCCGTCAGATTACGGCCCTCGGCGTCCGTGACGTAGCGCTTGTAGGTGAACGGCAGGGCGGCCGTCTCGGCGCCCTTCACGGCCACAACCTGCACCGGCACGAGGGCGGCGGTGCTGTTGTCATCGGACGCCGGAATGAGCACGTCCACCGAGGTGCCGTCCGCAGCCGCATTCCAGGTCACGGCGGGCTTGCCGCCGACGGTGACCTGGGTGCCCAGCGTCAGGCCGGAACCGGTGAGCTTGGCCGTCACGCCGCCGAAAATCCACGCCTCGGAGGCGGAGATGCCGGACAGCGTCAGCGGCACCACCGCGATGGGCGTGAACACGGCACCAACGACCTTGTCGGCGTCCATCGTGAGGGCGGCGGGGTTCGCCGTCCCGGCGAGGTCCTCGGTCCATCCGGTGAACACGTAGCCGGTGTTGGCCGTCGCGGTGACGTTCACCACCGTGCCGGGCAGGTAGCCGTCGGCCGGGGCGACCAAGTCAACGGAGAGCGTGCCGCCGACCACCGTCAGCAGGCGCAGAGAGTGGCGGATCTCGCCGCCGCCCACGGCCTGGAAGGTGACGCCGATGGTCTTGTCCGACGTCATCTTGATGGTCGCGGCCAGGAACGCGGCGGCGTCCACCACGAAGTCCGGGGCCTGCGTGTTGCCGGTCCAGCCGGAGATCGCATAGCCGGCGTCCGGCGCGGCGGTGAGGCTCACCACGGAATTGACCGTGTAGGTGGCCTGCACCGGCGCGGCGGCCAGCGTGCCGTTGGACGGCGGAACCAGGGTCAGCGTGTACTGCTGGTTGGCGTCGTCATACTTCGTGTCGAGGTCGGCGGGGCCGCCCTGGACGGTGAAGGTGCTGCCGCTGACGGGGTTGCCCGCGTAGGTCAGGGAGGCGAACACGGACCCGGCGTCCGGCGCCACAAGGGCGGTCACCAGCGTGCCGGGGGCAAAGGTGCCCGCAGGCAGCACGAAGGGGTTACCGCCGATGATGAGCGTGGTGGAGGCCGGCACAAGGGTCGTCGTGCCCGTGCCCGAGCCGGAGTAGGTCAGGGTGACCACGCCGTACTGAACCGCCGTCACGATGTTGGTGAAGGTCTGTGTGTTGCTCGGGTCGGTGAGGTCCCTGATCTCAACCGTGACCGGGGCCTTGTCCGCGATTTCGAAGACCGGCGAGGTGATGTACATCTCGTTGGTCTGCGCAGGATCGTTGTCGTCAATCGCGGTCACGGAGAAGTCGCCGGTTCCGAAGCCGTAGTCAACCGCCACCTCGCGGAAATTCGCCAGCGTGTTGTTGATGTAGACCTCATAGCGGGCCTCGGCCTCAACCCTGGTCAGACCTTGGTACGCGCCCACGAGGCCGGACTTGCCGGTCGGGAACACGCCCTTGAGGATCATCGGCACCGGGGAGTTCGACGGGATCTCTGTGGGGTCGCTCTCGGTCAGGACCGTGTTGCGCAGGAAGGCCGCGCCGATGGTCTTGTTGCCGTCCATCACGAGGGCGGCCGGGTTCGGCTGGCCCGCCAGGGCGCCGGTCCATTCGTCAAACCGGAAACCCGCATTCCCCGTCGCGGTGACGGTGACGGTCGTGTTCTCAACGTAGCCGCCCGCAGGCTGCACCGGATCAAGGGCAATCGCGCCGTTGACCAGCGGGTCAACCGCCACGGTATACCTCACCACCGGTGCGAAGACCGCGCCGATGGACTTGTTGGCATCCACAAGCAGGGAGGCCGGATTGTCAGTCACGCCGGCCAGGTCGCCGGTCCAGCCGACAAAGTCATAGTCCGCATCCGGGGTGGCCGTCACGGTGACCGTGGTGCCCTCGGGATACTGCGCGAGGTTCGGGTCCAGGGCGACGGTGCCGCCGATGGACGGATTCACGGTGACGGTGTAGTTCACGACCGAGATCGGGCTGAAGTTGGCGACGACCGCCTTGTCGGCGTCCATCACGACATTGACCGGATTGACCGTGCCCGACGCGGCGCCGGACCAGAAGTCAAACTTGCTGCCGACGCCAGGCGTGGCGGTCAGTTCCACGGTCGTGCCCGCCAGATACCCCAGCGGATCCGGAGTCGGGGCAATCGAGCCGTCCCCCACCACCGAGGTGGCCAGCTGATAGCGCGGGGTCAGCAGAACAAACGCGGAGAACTGGTTTACGGTGGCGGTATACATGGCCGCGCCGGTGTCCACCACCGGGGCCGCATCGGCCACATGCCAGTCGGCCGGGTCGCCATTGGTCAGCACGCCGCCGGCGAGCACCGTGGGCACGCCCGCAACAATAAGATTCGGAACTGCCGAAGGGCTGATGTCGCCCGTCATGACCGAGATGGTGGCCGCCAGCGGCGCGATGTTCGTAAGGAGACTGTAGTTCTCGCCGGCCTTAACCGGCACGACGCCGTTGTCGACCAGCAGGACGATGTCCACCACGGGGGCGTCTTCGGGGTCGCCCTTGGCCGCAAGCTCGGCCCACGCCGTCCGCGCCGCCTCGCTGTCATCACCGTCCACGCTGTCCACGACGGCGGCAAGGCTGTCGGCCACCGACACCATCGCCAGCACCTGGACGGCCCCGGGATCCACCACGCCGGCAGTCTTCAGGGCGTCTGTGGTCGGCAGGGTGACGACCACGCCGCCCCCGGGATTCAGGACCACTGTGTCGGAAAGACCCTTGGCCGCATCGGCCAGGTCCAGGCTGGCAACCAGCACGTCGCGGACGCCGCCGCCAATGCCCGTGCTGTTGTTGGCCAGCCACAGGGTGCGGCTGCCAACGATGCCCAGATCGTCGGGGATGGCGTTAAAGTCGGCGTCGGCGTCGTCGCGGACGTCAATGGTCAGTTCGAGCGCATCCGCCTCTTCACTGCGTGCGTCGAAAAAGAGATGCGCGTCCTCAGAACCCGGCACGCCGCCGATGACCAAGTCCGGATAGCGGGAATCAAAGGGCTGCACCGGGTACTGGGGGGCCGCATCAGCGTACAGGCCGTAGATGCTCTCGGACACCGCCAAGGCGTTCAGTGTGTAGACAGCGGTCGCCGCAACCGCAGGATTCTCAACCCGCGCGTAGAGGTCAAGGGACTCGTTGTATGCGGGGGGGGCAAGCACCGACGCCCCTTGAGGGTAACGGTTGTAGCCGTCCACCGGTGCCGGACCGTCAGGATCCGTGATCTCAGGATCACCGCCCGAAAGCAGCCTTACCCCCAGGACATCCGCGAGAGGACCTGTCCAGAAAGGATAGACTGTCGTGATGTCCGGAACATCGTCCGAAGGGGCGCTTGGATCGCACTCCCCGAAGGCTCCATCCAGGACGTAGAAGACGTTGTCCTCAACGGTACCGCCGGGAGCCAAGGCGGAAATATTGGCCACCGGGATCTGCGGGGGCACCGCATTCGTGGTGGTCGTGACGATTTGAACCCCATCCAGATCGGACTGCGGCGTGATCGTCGTGATGGCCTTCTCGCCGCCGACAATCATGTCGAGCAGTCCGGCCATGTCCACCCTCCCCTCGCTGTCCGCGGCGCGGGAAGTGGCCGCGTCATGCGCGGGCACAAACCCGACCATGAACGCGAACGCGACCAGCACGGCGACGCCAGCCGTCAACGTCAGTTTTTTCGCGGTCCCCATGTGCATTCTCCTTTTCTTCGTGTGTTGCTCGGCAACAAGATACTGCCTCTGCCCAAGTGTTTTACACCAAGGCTTATTTCCTGCCGAAAGCCTCTCCGTTCCTGTCCAGAAAAACCAAACCGTCCACTTCCCGGCGGCGGCACTGGGATACGCCCACTGCCGCGACCACCGGAAAAAACATCGTCTTCAGAGTACGGCGTATGGGTTCATTATACCTGTCCACCCCCTCCATGTCAAGACATTTCCCCCGCCCTTTTTCGCGGCGCGGAGGCCGCCAGAACCCCCTGAAAAACGCGGGGATTGAGCTGCTTGGCGCTCATTGCTTCGCTCCTGATTCACCGGGCGCCGCCGTTTCCAGCGGCGCGCGGGGTTCCGCAGTATTCGCGGTATCCGGCCGCGGCGCGACGCGCAGCCGCAGCAGCCCCGCCAGACCAACCGCCAGCATCGCGGCCGCCACAGCCTGCGAGGCAGTCAGCCCCAGCAGGGGGTGCCCGCTGTCGCCCCGGAAGAACTCCGTCACAAACCGGAGCGCGCCGTATCCCGCCAGATAGCCCAGCACCACCGTGCCCGTGCGGGGGCCGCGGCGATAGACCAGGCGCAGCACGGCGAAGACCACGAGCAGGCCGAGGGTCTCGTACAACTGCACCGGATGAACGGGCAGGGAGGATGCCGGCAGGCTTTTCGGGTAATAGACTGCGCACGGCAGGGTCGTGTGGCGTCCATAGCAGCAGCCGTTGAGAAAACAGCCTATCCGCGCGATGCCGTGGGCCAGGGCCACATAGGGCAGCGCGAGGTCGCTCACGGGGATCACGGGCGCGCCGGCGCGCCGCAGGTACAGCACCACCGCCGCCACGCCGCCGACCAGCCCGCCGAAGAACACCAGCCCGCCCTCAACCAGAAACCAGCCCCACTTCAGGTCGGCCCATTCGCCGTACTGCGCCCACCACCATGTCTTCGCGCCGAGAATCCCGCCGACAAAGGCCCACACGCCCGCCAGGGTCGTGATGGGAAAGGGGCGCTCGCGGCGGAGATTCGCCCGCACCGCCAGAATCGTGCCGACCAGAAAGGCCAGCGACATCATGACCGTGTAGGAGTGAAAAGACATGCCGCCAATATGAAACAGCACGGGGCGCATGCGGGGTTACTCCCCCGCCGTCGTCGGAACTCCGAAGAGTCCGAGCAGCGCCTTGGCGGCCTCCGCCACGGAACGCCGGGAGGCGCGGTAGCCTTCCACGCCGGGGGAAAGCTCGCTTTCACAGCCGCCCCCGACCGGCCGGGCCTTCACCCGGTACACCCTCGTTCCGGGGACAAACCGCCCGTTGCAGAAAAGAATCGGCCCCCGGGTCACCTCCGGGGCGGGGGCGGTGATGTCCACAAACAACGCGGCCTCCGTCCACCCCCCGCCCAGGGCGGTCATCGTGTCCGGCGCGGCCGGATCGGCCCGCAGCACGCGGTACTCCATGCCGGACACGCCCGTCCAGGAAAGCTCAACCTCGTCCTCCCGGTCGCTGCTCGCCGTCAGGCCCTCCGGGGCGGCGCCCCGCGCACAGCCCAGGGCAATAACCCCTCCGGCGGCGTCGGTGTCCAGCGCCGTCCCGTCGGCCGAGGAGGCGGAGGACCGGAGCAGGCGCCCCGAGTGGGGCAGCGGGTCCGCCGCGTCCAGGGCGCGCAGGGCAATCGTGTCGTTCAGGAAATTGGCCTCCAGCACGCGGAAGCCCAGGGTGAACACCCGCCCCTCCGGGAGCGGCGCGTCATTAAGGCCGGTGACGACAACGCCCGCGGCGGCCAGGCCGGGGGCGTCCGACAACTCCGGAAAATGCTCCACCTCCACCACCTTCCCCGCCGCGAGCACGGCCTCCGCCGGGAGCGCGCTGGAAGACGCCGCAATGACCTCCCCCTTCTCGTCGCGGACGGGCTCGCCGTCCGCCCCGCGCTGAATTACCTCGAAGCACGCCTCCGCCGGCGCCAGCCGGGCCATGTCATAAGCGACAAAAAACACCACGGTCGCCGGCGCCGTGTCGCCGTATTCCAGGTCCACGCCAACCTCGACGAGGTCCCCCACGTTGGCATCCAGGTTCGCGGGCAGCCGCAGAACCACCTGGGCCTCCGCGGAGAAGGCCCCAAAAACCGCCGCCAACACCGCCAGCGCGGCGGCCGCCCAACCCTTTCCCTGCGTGATCATCCGTGTCCTCCGTGGGTTGCGGGCGCAATGCCCCGCGCCACTATATCGGCGCGCCGCGCGGGAATCAAGCGGGTTGTTTCCCGGCCCGCGCCCGCGCTACGCTCTTGCCCATGATTCCCGTCACCTGTCCGGCCTGCGGCCTCCAAATCCTTGTTCCAACCAAAGTACAGGGGAGGACCGGGGTTTGTTTCAACTGCGGCCAGGCGCTCACCGTTCCGGCGCCGCCGGACAAGGCCGCGCCGGCCCCCCCGCCCGCCGCCAACGGGGGCCGGAAGGACCTTGTTTTTCAGCCCGGGGACCGGCTGGCGGACCGCTATGTCATCCGCAGCCTCATCGGCCGGGGCGGCATGGGGGCGGTCTACGCCGCCCGCGACACCCTGCTGGGCGAGGATGTCGCCCTGAAATGCCTGCTGCCCGGGCTGCTGCGCACGGAGAAAGCCCGGCGCATGTTCCTGCAGGAGGCGCAGGTGACCCGCAAGCTGCGGCATGAGAACATCGTGGCCGTGCATGATGTGAGCGCCACGCCCGAGGGCATCCTGTATATCAGCATGGAGCTGGCCGCCGGTGAGCCGCTCCGGGGCTTTCTGCGGCGGCAGCGCGCCGAACGGCGGCTGGTGGAGGTCCGCTTCGCCGTCTCCGTCGTGTCCCAGATGCTCGCCGGACTGGAATACGCCCACCGCTTCGTCATCCACCGGGACATCAAGCCCGAAAACGTCATCCTCCTCGCCAACGAGCGGGTCAAGCTGCTGGACTTCGGCCTCGCCCGCGCCGTGGAGGAGGAGCTTGCCCTGGAAACCGACGGGCCGAAGAAAAAGAAACGCCTTGTCGGCACCATGGGCTACGCCGCCCCGGAACAGGTGAAGTTCCAGCCCCTCGACCCCCGCGCCGACCTCTACGCCGTCGGGCTGGTCCTTCAGGAGCTCCTCACCCTGCGCACACCCCTGGACCCGCCCCGCCCGCTGGACCAGGTCCGCCGGGACGTGTCCCCCTCCCTCGCGCGCGTGCTGGAGAAGGCGCTGGAGGAGGACCGCGACCACCGCTGGCCCGACGCCCGCGCATTCCGCGCCGCCCTTGAGGCCGCCTATGAGACCTCCTACCGCCCCCCGGCGGCGGCCGTGCCCGCAACCGGCGCCGCCGGGCCCGCCTCCACGGAGGGCATGGTGTGGTTTCCCGGCGGACGCTTCCTCATGGGGTCCAACGCCCTGCGCGAGTCCTCCCCCGAGGCCGAGGTCGCCGTGGCCCCCTTCTGGATGGACGCGCACCCCGTCACGGTGGCCGAGTACCGCCGCTATCTCGGGGAAACCGGCGCGCCATCGCCGCGCTACTGGAACGACCCCGACTGCCGCGGCGACGAGCAGCCCGTCGTCGGCGTGTCCTGGCAGGAGGCCCTGGCCTACGCCGCCTGGGCGGGCAAGACCCTGCCCACGGAGGCCCAGTGGGAGTTCGCCGCGCGGGGCCGCGAAAACCGCCCCTACCCCTGGGGCGCCCTGCCGCCCGACGCCACCCGCTGCAACTTCGGCGAGCACATCGGCGGCACCACCATGGTCACCCTCTACGACGACGGCTGCACCCCCGACGGCATCCACGACCTGGCGGGGAATGTCTTCGAGTGGACCCTTGACCCCTTCGCCCCCTACGGCACGATCCGCAACCGCCCCGAAGAGGCCGCGCAGATTCCCCGCCGGGCCGTCCGCGGCGGCTGCTTCCAGTCCCCCCCCGAAGAACTCACCACCGCGGCCCGCCGCGGCGTCTTCCCCGAGACCCAGGCCCGCACCATCGGCTTCCGCTGCGTGGTCCCCGCCCCGCAGACCGACGAAAGCGCCTGAGCATCCCGCCACAGCGCAGGCGTCACGGTGTCCCGGTTTCCTGCTATGATTGCGCCTTTGATTCCCCCAAACACCTGAAAGGAGCCTGGCATCCCATGGCGGACAATGTGAAAGCAACGAATATCACGTGGCACCACAACCTGGTCACGCTGGAGGACCGCGAGAAGAAAAACGGCCACAAGGGGGCGGTGCTGTGGTTCACCGGCCTGTCGGCGTCGGGCAAGTCCACGCTGGCGCAGGCGGTGCAGTGCGTGCTCTTTGAACGCGGCTGCCAGGCCTATGTCCTCGACGGCGACAATGTGCGCCACGGGCTGAACAAGGACCTGGGTTTCTCGCCCGCGGACCGGGAGGAGAACATCCGCCGGATCGGCGAGGTGGCCAAGCTTTTCCAGGAGGCGGGGTTCATCGCCATGACAGCGTTCATCTCGCCCTACCGCGCGGACCGCGACAGGGCGCGGGCCATCAGCGGCGACGCCTTCATCGAGGTGTATGTGAATGCCTCGCTGGAGGCCTGCGAGGCCCGCGACCCGAAGGGCCTGTACCAGAAGGCCCGCGCGGGCGTCATCCCGGAGTTCACGGGCATCAGCGCCCCCTACGAGGCCCCGGAGAACCCGGAGCTCACAGTGGACACCGCGAAACTGTCGCTGGAAGAGAGTGTGGCCCAAGTCATCGCCTGTCTGGAAGCGCGGGGCGTGCTGCTAACGAAGTAGCCCCGGAGCGTTCTAACAGCCGGATGGACAAAGCCCCCGTATCCGCCCCAGGGCGCGGCAAGCAGCGCCCCTACGGACATGTGCCGCAGGTCCGCGCAGGTAGGGCGCGGCAAGCAGCGCCCCTACGGACATGTGACCCAAGTCAGCGCAGGTAGGGCGCGGCGAGCAGCGCCCCTACGGACGTGTGACCCAGGTCAGCGCAGGTAGGGCGCGGCAAGCAGCGCCCCTACGGACATGTGACCCAGGTCAGCGCAGGTAGGGGCGCCGCCTGCTGCGCCCTCTTTATTTGGCATGACCCTCTCCCCCGAAGGGGGGCCGACGTTACATCCATGACGGCGCGCATCCATCGCGCGCGGACACGGCGTGCCTGATCCCGTTGGTCGCTTTGTCCGAAAACTCGGCGGTCAGGCGTCCCCCGCAGCTTGCGAGAGGCCGTACTCCCGCATTTTCCGCCAGAGGGTGGAGCGGGAGATGCCCAGCCGCCTCGCCGCCACCGTCTGGTTGCCCAGGCATTCCACGAGGGTCCCGCGGATGTGCCGCGCCTCCATGTCCGCCAGACTGAGTCCGGCGGCGGCGGGCGCCTCATAGCCCAGGGCCAGCCGGCCCGGGGGCGCCTGGCGCACCGCATCGGGCAGGTCCCCGGGCCGGATCAGTTCGCCCTCCGCCATGATCACCCCGTGCGTGACAATCCCCTCCAGCTCGCGGACGTTCCCCGGAAAGGCATAGCCGCGCAGGTACTGGACTGCGGCGTCGTCCAGCCCGCGCACCCGCCGGCCGTGGCGCGTGTTGGCCAGGCGGATGAAATGCGCCGTCAGCGCGGGCAGGGCGTCCAGCCGCTCGCGCAGCGGGGGAATGCGTATCTGCACCACGTTGAGCCGGAAGTACAGGTCCTCGCGGAAGGCCCGCGCGCGCACGGCCTCATGCAGGTCGCGGTTCGTGGCGGCGATCACCCGCACGTTCACGCGCCGCGATGTGTTGGAGCCGACGGGGCGGAGCTCGCCGTTCTGCAGCACCCGCAGCAGCTTGGCCTGCGTGATGAGCGCCATGTCGCCGATCTCGTCGAGGAAGAGCGTGCCCCCGTCGGCCTCGGCGAAGAGCCCCTGCTTGTCGCGGTCAGCGCCGGTGAAGGCCCCCCGGACATGGCCGAAGAGCTCGCTCTCGAGCAGGGCCTCGGGCAGGGCCGCGCAGTTCACCGCCACAAAAACCCGGTCGCGCCGCGCGCTCAGGCGGTGCAGGGTGTGGGCCACCACCTCCTTGCCCGTGCCGCTCTCCCCCAGCAGCAGGACCGTGCTGTCCGTGGGGGCCACCTTGCGGATCAGCTCCAGCACCCGCTGCATGCCCCCCGAACGCCCGGCCAGCTCCTCGAACAGGTTCTGCTCGTATTCGTCCATCGTCCCCGAGACCGAAAGGTCCTGGAGCGCCTTCTCCACCAGCCGCGCCACATCGGACGGGGGACAGCTCAGGGGAAGGTAGAAAAACGCGCCCTGCCGGATGCCCTCCAGCGCCCGCTCCACCTGGTCCGGGCCAAAGAGGAGAATCTGGCGGGTGCCGGGACTCTTGGCCCGCACAAAGGACACCAAGTCCACCGTGCCCGGGTTCTCCAGGCCCAGATCCAGCACCACCACATCGAAGGGGCGGCGGGAAACCAGACGCAGGAGGCCGGCCGCCTCATGGCAGCGCTCCATCCGGATGTTGGGCTGTTGAAGGAAGGACTCCAGCGTGCGGCCGAGCGCGACATCGGCGCAGGCCAGCAACACCCGGGGCCCCTCTACGGGCGCGACGCTCCGCATTGCGACACCTCCGCTTGTCCACCGGTGCCATTGTAGCAAAAACGGACGGCGGGGAGGCTATGCGCCGGGGGCGGCGGAAAGAAGCTCGCCAAAGAAAAGCCCGTCGTTTTCCCGGATGACTATTTTGCGGTGGCAGACCTTGCAGTCCACCTCGGAACCGGCCCCCTGCCCCTCGGGCAGGCGGACAAAGGTGCTGCAGAAGGGGCAGGCGATGCTGTGGGCCTCATTCTTGAAGTAATCTTGGAGAATCTCGTCAATCCTGCCGTTTTCAACGGCGGACACGAGGGCGTCCACCATGGCGGTGTCAAACTGCACGTTGACGGCCTCACGGATGCGCCTGAGGGCCTCCTCCTTGGCCATGCCCTTCCGGTAGGGGCGGTTGCTGGTCATGGCGTCAAAGGCGTCGGCCGCGGCGATGAGCCTTCCCTCGACGGGAATCTGCTCGCCCCTGAGGCCGAAGGGATACCCCGAGCCGTCCCAGCGTTCGTGGTGGTAGAGGCAGTAGGGGATGAGGGGCTGGAGGAACTTCACGTCGCGCAGGAGGTCTGCGCCCCGCTCGGGATGGACCTTCATCTTCGCAAACTCCTCCTCCGTGAGGGCGGAGGGTTTTCCGAGGATGGCGTTGTCCACGGCGATCTTGCCCACGTCGTGGAGCACGCCGCCCATGTGGACCTCCCGGAGCTTCTCCTCGTCCCAGCCCAGCTCCCGGGCGATGGCCTCGGCGAAGTTGGTCACCCGCCAGGTGTGGCCCACGGTGTAGTGGTCCCGCAATTCGATGGCGTTCGCCAGAACGACCAGGGTGTCCTGGTAGGACTGCTCCAGCTGCCGGACGTACTGGGCGTTTCGTATGGCGGAGGCGGAGGCGCCGGCCAGGGCGACCAGCAGTTCCAGGTCGCCGTTGGTGAAGGCGTCGAAGACGCCGTGGTTGTCCACGTAGATGACGCCCAGGCGCTCGTCCTGGTAGATGAGGGGGGCGCACATGGCCGACGCGATGTTCTCGGCGATGATGCTCGCGCCCGCCTTGAACCGCGAGTCGTCCATGGCGTTGCAGGTGATGACGGCCACCCCCTTCTCATAAGCCTGGCGGACGATGGTGTTGCTGATGTGCAGGTCGGCACCGGGCATGCCGGAGCGGGAGTAGGCGGCCTCCAGCGCGCCGTCGGCCCCGGAGGCGAGGAGGATGACCCCGTTGTGCGCGGGGACCAGCGCGAAGACCTGGTCCATGACGCGGTCGAAGACCCGGGAGAGGTGCTGCTCGCTGGCGATGGCCTGGTTGGCGGCGTACACCGCGGCCAGGCGCCGCTGCATCTCGCGCAGGTCATGCTCCGAGGCCGCGCCCTGGGGGGCGCTGAAGAAGGTCTGGTAGATGTTGCGCGCGTCGGCGGACTCGAAAGACTCCTCCCGGTCGGTGTGGATGATCTTCGAGGCGTTGTTCTTCGCCGACTGCGTCGTCTCGCTGCCCTCGCGGAACTGGAACTGCTGGCGGCCCATCATGAAAATTTCGCCGTCCTGGAGCAGGTGCTCCAGCACGCGCTGCCCGTTCACAAAGGTGCCGTTGCCGCTGCCCAGGTCGCGCAGGAGAACCCCGTCGCCCGAGGGCACCACCACGGCGTGCCGGCGGGATATCTGCATGTCGTCCACCTGGATCGTGTTGTCGGGGCTGCGCCCGAAGGAAATCTCCCGGTCAAGCGGATGGACTTCCCCCTTGCGGGACCCCGTGAGGACCACGATGCTGTCGTTAGCCATAAGCCCGCTCTTCTCTAAGGCGCCCCCGCCGGGGCCTTCCCCCGGGTTCCGGCGCCGGTTTGGCCCCCCGAAGGCGCCCGCGCGCCGCCGGACGGCCCCTGCCGCCACACACCATTTTACACCACGCGCGCCCCGTCCGCCGGGAGCGCGCCCTGCGCGGCCCTCAGCCGCCCTTGATGGAGTCCAGCCGGGGCACGGAGTAGGTGCCCATGACCAGCTGGTCGAAAATGCTCGCGTCCGTGCAGAACTCCCGGGCGCGCTCCAGCTCGACGCGGCTGTCCTTGTACAGCCGGTGGAGGTACTGCTCGAAAAGGATCGAATGGGACACGGTCTGCTGCATCCCAATGCGGATGAGGTCGCTGTCCCCCTTGAGGATGCCGTCGCCCACGGGTTTGATGTCGTTGAACATGAACTCAAGGGCGGGGATGCGGCCGCCGCCGGGCTTGGCCACAAGCCGCTGGCACATGACGCACTTCATGCAGTCGCGCAGCTGCAGGCGCACCAGGTCGCGCTCGACGGGGTCAAAGAAGCTCACCACGCGGTTGACCACCTCGTAGGCCGTGTTCGCGTGGAGCGTGCTGATGACCAGGTGCCCCGTGGCCGCCGCGTTGATGGCGGCCCGGATCGTGTCCGGGTCGCGCATCTCGCCGATGAGGATCACGTCGGGGTCGTGGCGCAGCGCGCCCGTGATCGCCTCGCCGAAAGACCCGATGTCCAGCCCGAGGCTCCGCTGGGAGACGATCGCCTTCTTGTTGCTGTGCACATACTCCACGGGGTTCTCGATGGTGAGGATGTGGATGGCACGGTTGGTGTTGATCCAGTCCAGCAGCGCTGCCACCGTGGTGGTCTTGCCGCTGCCCGTCATGCCCGTCACCAGGATCAGGCCCCGGTGCGTGGCCGCAAGGCTGCGCATCTGCTCGGCCGGAATGTTCAGCTCCTCAAACGACGGGATCTTCTCGGGAAGAAAGCGGAAGGTGCAGTGGGGGGATCCGTTCTTGATGAAGGCCGAGACGCGCGCGTAGCCCACCCCCGCCTGATGGTAGCTGAAACTGGTCTGCTTGTACTGCTCAAACTCCTCGTAGAAGCCCGGGGGCGCGATCTGCCGGATCAGGTGCCTGATCTGCACGCCCGAAAGGGGCGACATGATCTCCGAGTGGCGCGCGTCGTTGTCAATGCGGAAGACGGGGCGCAGGCCCGAAGTCAGGTGCAGGTCGCTCGCCTTGTACTGCACCATGGCGTGGAAGAGCATCTCAACACTGATCGGCTCGACGCGGAAATCCGCCCCCTCGATATGCCAGACTTCCGGCAGTTTCACGGCCAGGCTGAGCTTGTTCAGCAGCTCGAACACCTTCGGCGAGAAGGGCGCCCCCTCGCGGGGGCACTCAAACACCAGCTCCTCGCCGTCCTTCTCCACCGTGCAAAGGTCGGGATACTCCTCCGCGATCTTCTCCACCGCCTCGGCCTCCTCAAAGCCCCCCAGGCGGAAGACAAAGCGGAAATCCTCATAGTCTCCCGTGTAATCCGGGCGGCGCGCGGTGACCCGGACGTCCTCCGTCCACAGGCGCATCTCGCGGGGGGGGCCCTCCGTGCGCACCACCAGCGCCTCGGTCAGGCGCAGGATGTTGCGCAGGGTCTGCTTCTGCCCGGTTCCCAGGACATGTTCCGACATGGCAACCTCTCTTTCCTCCGGCGGCGGGCGCCGGGGGCACGAACCTCATATTGGCAGACATGATACACAGAAAGTGCGCATTCTGCAAAGTGCCCGCAGGGGCGGAAACGGCGCGGTCAGCCGCCCCGCGCGGCGTCCGGGTAAAACCCCCGGTAGGCCGCGTAGTTTGCCAGCACCCTCCTCACATAGTCCCGCGTCTCGGCGAAGTCCATGCTCTCGATGAATCCGTCCATGTCGCCCCCCGGAAACCGCGCGCGCCACTTGTCGCAGTTGCCGGGGCCGCCGTTGTATGAGGCCAGCGCGTAGACCAGGTTGCCGCCCGACCGGTCCAGCATCCTCCGCAGATAGTGCGCCCCCAGGCGCAGCGAATTCTCCGGCGCGCTGAGGTGCTCTCCTGTCTCTTTGGCCAGCCGGGGCTCCTTGCCCGCGAGCCATTTCGCCGTGGACGGCATCAGCTGCATCACGCCGACCGCGCCCGACCGGGACACGATGGCGGAGCGGAAGGTGCTCTCCTGGCGGCTGATGGCGAGCAACAGCAGCGGATCCACCCCCGCCTCGCGCGCGGCGCGCTCCGCGATGTCCCAGTAGGCCAGCGGATACTCCACCCGCCGCCGCAGGGGCGAGGGGGCCTCGTCGCCCGTCTCCCACTTTCCCCCGCCCGCCGTCTGCTGCACCGTGTACATGAACCCCGCCCGCGCCACGGCATCGTACCAGGCCGCCTCCTGGCCCGCCTCCGAAGGGGGCGACAGGATCAGCGCGAGGGCCTCCCACTCCCCCTCCTCCAGTCCGTGGCTGCCGAAGAAACGCAGGCGATCCAGCTCCCGACCCCGGGCCGGGGGCAGCGCCGCGGGTGCCGCCAGCGCGGTGCCGGGCAGCACCGCCACAAGCAGCGAGCCCGGGTCTCCGCCGGGGAGGGACAGCCCCCCGCCCTCCTTCCCCAGGCGCGCCAGGGACCGGTGGGCATAATAGCTGCCGGGGCCTGCGGCCACCGCACGGGTGAGATACCGTTTCCGGCCTGCGACATCCCCGCAGTGTCCCGCGATTTCCGCGCAGAGATGCCACGCCTCCGCCCGCAGCGCGGCCGACTTGAAAAGGCCGGCCGCCTCCGTGAGAAGAAGGAGCGCGTCCTGCCAGGACTTTTCGCCCATGCGGATCCGGCCCGCGGCAAACAGGGCGTCGGAGGCGCGCGCGTGGCCGGGGTGCCGCTCCGCGAGTTTCCTGTACAGCGCCACCGCCTCCGCAGAGCGCTTGGCCGACTGGGCATGCCCGGCGTACCAGTAGAGCGCGTCGCCCCCGTCGCGCCGGTCCCCGTACTCCGAGGAGAGGGTGTCGGCGAACAGGTCGGCCGCCGCCCAGGCCTTCCGCGCCGCGGAAAGCCGCAGGGCGTACAGCAGCCACACCCGCATCCAGGGATTCCCTGTGTTCTGCCGCGCCAGCACCCGCACTTGCGCGGGGACCTGGTCCGGGGCGGTGGCGGCCGGCACAGCGAGCGCGGTCAACACTTGCAGGGTGATCTCGCCGCCCGACTCATCGCCAAACATGACGGGCTCCGCCTCGAGCACCGGCCGGGCCTCGTCCATGGCGCCCGAGCGCAGCAGCCCCCACACGCCCAGCGCGCGGTCTGCGGGGTCGGAGAATTGGAGCAGCAGACGGGCCGCCTTCTTCCTGGGCTCGAGCAGAATGATCGTCTCCACGGTCTCCCGCAGGAAGGGAAGCGCGCCGGCGCGGGTCGCAGTGTCCGCCAGCAGATTCTCCGCCGCCGCCCACGCCCATTCGTCCAGAAACCACGGCCGGGGGGACACCTTCAGCGCCCGGTCAAACAGCGCCGCCGCCTCGGCGCGGCGGCCGCGCCCCGCCAGAAACTCCGCATACCGGCACTGGGCCAGACGGGTCCACGGCCCTTCGGGGAACCCCTCCAGAACGGCGCGCCACTGGGTGGCGGCCCCCTCCACGTCCCCCGAACGCGCGCGCACCCGGGCGGCCCGGTTGGCGGCGAAGGGCATCAGCCGCTCGTCCGCAGCGGCGCAGGCCGTGTAGGCCTTGAGCGCGTCCCCCAGCCGCCCCGCCCGCTCCGCCTCATCCCCCTGGAGGAAGAGGGCCGCGCCCGGAGGGGATGTTTCGGCCAAAGCCGGAAGAGCCGCAAGACATGACACCGCCAGAAAGACGAAAAAGCGCATACACCTGCTCCACTTTCGGGGACAATGGGGAGAGCATACCCGATGCGCACGGCCGGGCGCACGGCTGTCACCCCTGCGCGGCCCGGCCCACCCCCGCGGCGCGGGCCATCCCGGCCAGCGCGGCAAGAAGCAGCGCGCCCAGCGTCAGAAAAGACACCGCCAAACCGGCGAGCACCGGCAGGGGCCGGTAGGTCATGGTCACCGTGGAGGCGCCGGCCGGAACCAGCACACCCCGGAAACGCGCGTTCACCTGATAGACGTGCGCCGGGTCCCCGTTCACCGTGGCCGACCAGCCGGGGGCGTGGGTGTCGGCGAGCACCAGCATGGCGGGCACGGAGGCGTCGCAGGCAAGCACCACGCGCTCCGGCGTCTCCTCCTCGACCCGCGCGGAGCCCGGGTCCTCTTCGGTCTCCCGGGTGTCGCGCAGACCGCCCGCATGCAGAAACGATGAGACCACGCACTCGCGCCCGCTGTCGAACCCGTCGGACGTCAGCAGCGCGAGGGCTGCGGCCGCATCGGGGGCCATGCGCCACTTCCCCACAAGGCGCGCGCGCGGCAGCGCCGCCTCGTTGGCCAGCACGGTGACGCCGGACTCCGTGTCCACCCGCCGCAGGGCGGCCCCGTCCCCGCTCCCGAAGGCGCGGGGGTCGTCCGTCACCACCACCCGGACCGCCGCCAGATCCAGCAGCCGCGCCGCGGGGGCCTCCCCGCCCGCGCGCAAAAAGGGACGGGCCGCCGCGGGGTTTACGGCGCCCTCTTCCACCGGGGCGAGCACCGCCCACCAGGCGGCCTGTTCGGGCGTGAGGGCGAAGAAGGCGCCCCCCTCCAGGCGAAACGGTCCGGAAAGGCCCGCGTTCGGCGAGAGCGCGGCGCCCAGCGGGTCCACACGGACCACGGCGCGCCCGTCAAGCGCCTGCCCCTGCACCACGCGGGCCAGCCGCTTGCCCGGGGCAAGCACGGACTCGCCGCCGTGCAGGGGGTGCTGGTAGACGTTGGCGCTGGCCGCGAAAAGGTCGGCGAACAGGATGAACGCGATGGCCGCCCCGCTCAGCAGGCTGGCCCAGGACGCGCGAAACAGGGCGAAGAACCCCAGCGCCGCCAGCACCGGCACGATGCGCCCCTTGCTCTCGGCGGGCGTCGCCAGGAACAGCACGGCGCCTGCGGCAAACACGAGGAGGAGCGGCGCCCACAGCCGGGGCGACCGGGGGTCCCGCCGCGGCGCCAGCAGCCGGTCCACGCCGAGGGCGGTCAGGCCCGCCAGGCAGAAGGCCACGCCCGCCATCCAGCACGCCGGGGGGAGCATCTCCCCGAGCAGGCCGCCGCCCATGACCACCGGTAGGAGGCAGGCCGCTCCGACGGCCAGAAAGAACACCAGCGTGCGGCGCATGCCCCGCTGAAAGAAGGCGGAGAAGAGAAACGCGGGAACCGCCGCCCCGGAATAGGCCATGCGGGGAAGCAGCCCCGGACTGGGCGCGAGCAACTGGCCGAGGAACTCCCCCCCCGAGGATGGAACCAGCCCGGCCGCATCCATCCGCAGAAGCGCCTCCAGCGGCCGGTCGAGCCCGGCCAGCCAGAAGGCGGCGGGCACGAGCTGCGCGGAGGCAAGCAGGATTCCCAGCGCCGCCATCTTCAGGGCGTCCCCCCGGGATGGGCGCCCCCCCCTCCCCTGCGGCCCCACCCCGACCGCAGCGTAGAGCGCAAGCAGCCCCGTGAAAAGAAGAACCAGCGGCGCGGACCCGGACAGGAGCAGCAACGCATACGCGACTCCCCCGGCGGCCAGCGTGGCCGGGCGCGGCCGGCGCGCATGCTCCGTCAGCGCCCAGAAAACCAGGGGCGCCCAGGCTGCGGCGGCGGCCGTCTCGGGCCGCGACATAAAGGCGGCCGAGGCGCCGCCAAAGGCGTAGACGATGCCCCCCGCCACGGCGGGCACATGGCGCGCCCCCAGGGAACGGCAGAAGAGGGTGAACAGCCACCCCGCGAGGAAGAGGCTGAGAAACGCGTGCACCGCAAGCCCCGGGCCGGGAGGCAGCAGCAAAAACACCGCGTTGAGCGGCTGGAAGGTGCCGTTGAGCGGGTCGGCAAGCCAGGGGGTCCCGCACAGCTGCGTGTCGCACCACAGGGGCAGGGCGCCCTCCCGCAGACGGCCAAACCCGTAGGCCATGGCCGGGGCGGCGCGGTGGAAGAGTTCGGCGTTTTCCGCGGCCCGCTCCACCGTCTTGCCCACAGGCGCCTCGACCTGTATCCAGAAAAGGGGCGCGGACACCATGAAGAACACCCCGGCAAGAAACAGGGGCACCACGGCATAGCGCCGGACGGCGGGCAGCGCGTTCACGGGCGGTCCCCGCGCCGCGCCGCGCTGATGGGGTTCATCACGTTTGGTTTCCGTCTCACCGGAGGGGCGGTGGCCGCCGGGATGCGGGGCGAGCGCGCGGCCATCTCAGCGGTTCCCCGCCGCGCGCCGCAGGGCGGCGTCCGCCTGCGGTTTCATTTGCTTTATGGCGTCGGCGGCCGTTTTGGTTCCCGTCAGCACGTCCAGCAGCGCCCGGCCGACGATGTCCCTCACCTCCTGCCACCCGGCCACGTTGGGCTCGGACTTGGCGAAGGCCAGACAGTCATAGGGCACCTTTCCGGGGGGCCACTCCTCCCACAGCCGCTTCAGCGTCGGCTCCTCCAGCGCGCTCCGCCGCACCGGGAGGTAGCCCGTTCCGGCGGACCACCGCGCCGAGATGTCGGGACGCGTGAACCATTTGACAAAGGCCCACGCGGCCGCCGTCTGGCCCTCCCCCACCGGAAACAGGGTCACGTTCGGCCCGTACACCACCGTGGCGGGACGGGCCGGATCCTTCTGCGGAATGGGGGCGATGCCCAGGAGGTTCCGGCGGTCGCCCAGAATGGTGACCAGGTCGTTGCGCGCGGAGCTCTGCCGGAGGGTGAACGCCACCTCCCCCTTGACCAGCGCCGCGTTGTCGTCGAAGGATCCCGCGGTGATCACATAGGCCAGCTCTTCGCGCACCAGCGTCTCGTAGAGTTCAAAGACCGCCAGCGCCTCCGGGGAATCGTAGAGCGTCTCGCCGTTCCGGCATACCTCCCCGCCCATGCTGAAGATGAGGCCGTCCACTGTGGAGCAGTCCACATTGACGGCGTGGGCCGGTTTCCCGGTCAGTCTGCGCACGGCGCGGCACTGTTCCAGAAAGGCGTCCCAGGTGGCCGGGGGACCGGCAAATCCGGCGCGGGCGACCAGGTCCGTGTTGTAAAACAGGACAAGCAGGCTCTTGCAGAGGGGGAAGGAGTAGTAGCCGCCGCCGTGCTCCGCGTACCGGTTGGACTCCAGCATGGCCGGGTAGTAGTCCGCCAGCTCCTCCGGGGAAATCCCCGTTTCCGGAGCGTTGAGGAGCGGGTCCAGGGGCACTGCGGCCCCCGCTGCGGCGTAGTCGGTGGTCATGCTTTCGTAGGACACGGCCATGGCGGGAAGCACCCCGGCCTGGATGCTCGCGGAGACCTTCCGGAAGATGTCCGCGTAGCTGCCGGCGTGCTGCACCTCCACAGGCACCCCGGCGCGCCCCGCGTTGAACTCCGCCGCCAGCTCGCGGAACAGGGCCGCGCTCTCGTTGATCTGGCGGTCCCAGAGCACGGCGCGTTCGGGGTCCACGGGGCGGAACCCGTCGCCCGCGCCACCGCCCCCGGGGGAGCAGGCGCACAGCGCGGCGCACACCGCCAGAAGGCCCCCTGCCGCCACACCCGGATGCCAGCCTGTCATGCCTTGATTCCCGCGCCCAGCGCGCTTTCCACAAATTGACGCTGCGCGACGAAGTATAGGACAACAGTCGGCAGGATGACAATGGCCGACGCGCACATGAGCAGGTTGACGCGGATGCCGGCGTCGGTGACGAAGAAGGTGAGCCCCACCTGGGCCACCCGCATGGAGTCGTCGGCCGTCACCAGCAGCGGCCAGAGCAGGGCGTTGTAACTCCCCAGAAACGCGAAAAGCGCCACGGTCACCACCGAGGGGCGCACCAGGGGCAGGCCCACAAGAAAAAGAAAGCGGAAATGGCCGCACCCGTCCACGCGGGCCGCGTCGTAGTACTCCCCGGGCAGGGAGAGGAAGGCCTGGCGCATCAGGAACAGGGAGAAGGCGTTGGCGCACCAGGGGACAATCAGGGCGGCGTGGGTGTCATACCAGCCGAATTTCGACACCAGGACGAAATTCGGGATGAAGACCGCCTCAAAGGGGACCATCATGCAGCACAGGGTCGCCGCGAAAAGCCAGTTCCGGCCGGGAAACCGCAGCCGGGCAAAGGCGTAGCCGGCGCAGAGGGAGGTGAAGGTCACGAGAAGGCAGACGGCGCCCGAAACCACGAAGGAGTTGAACAGGTAGCGCCCGAAGGGGGCCGCGCGGAAGGTCTCGGCCACGTTTCCCCAGTGCCAGGCGCCGGGCCAGAGCCCCAGACTGGGGGAGGCGGCCTCGAGCGGCCCCTTGAACGCCGTGGACACCATCCACAGGAAGGGCCACGCGGTGACGAGGGCCGCGGCGGTTAATCCGATATGGAGCGCGGCCCGCCTCACTGGTAGAACACCTTTCTGCCCAGGTAGCGCCACTGCAGGAGGGTGAACCCCATGATGACCAGCGTCAGGAGCGTCGCGGCGGCGGCCGCCCGGCCCCAGTACCCGTAGCTGTAGAACTGGGTGTAGATGAACAGGACCATGTTCCGCGTGTCCAGCCCGCCGTTGCCGTCGCTTTGCGTGAGGGCATAGAAGCTGTTGAAGGCCTGGAACGCCCTCACGCAGCCCACGGTAAACAGGAAGAACACCGTCGGCGAGAGCATCGGCAGGGTGACCGCGAAGAACCCCCGCACGGGGCCCGCACCGTCCAGACGGGCGGCGTCTTCCAGTTCCGGGGGAATGGCGCACAGCCCGGCAAGGAACACCACCACCATGAAGCCGCAGCCGTGCCAGATGTCGAAAAGCATGACGCAGCACAGGGCGAGGCTGGGCCCGGCGTCCGGCGGCGCCCACCCCCCGGTGACCAGGTGCAGCACGCCCCGGGGCTCCAGCAGCCAGTTGGGCGAGGCCCCGGCGAGGGACCGCACCAGCAGGGAAACGGGGCCGGACTGCGGGTTGAACAGGGCGCGCCACACCATGGCCGCCGCGACCACGGAGGTGACGTAGGGGAGGAAGAACACCGTGCGGAAGAAGCCCCGCGCCCGGCCCGCCCGCCGCAACGCCAGGGCAATGAGCAGGCTCAGCCCCAGCATCAGGGGAACCGTGCCCGCAACGTAGTAGCCCGTGACGGCGAGGGCGCGCCAAAATTCGGGGTCGCGCGCCAGGCCGGCGTAGTTTCCCAGCCCCACGAAGGCCCCCGCCGCCCGCCGCCCGCCGTAAAGGCTCATGTGGACGGAGGAGAACATGGGGTAGACGACAAAGACAGACAGGAGGATCAGCGCGGGCGCGAGCAGCACGACAGCCACGGGTCCGTCGGAGGGCATCCGCCTTCCGCGGCGTCCCGGCGCGGTCATGTCCCGCCCCCGCCGCCGAGGAGGGCGCAGACCAGCGCGACGCTGGCCTCGGAGGCCCCCTGCCGGCTGACGACGGCGCGCCGCCCGCGGGTGCCGAGGGCGCGCCGCTCGTGGGCGTCGGTCATGAGCCGCCTCACTGTCCCCTCCAGGCCGCCGGGACCGGCCACCTGCACCGCGCCGCCGCTTTCCAGCAGGGCCTCGGAGGCCTCTGGAAAATTCCCCATGTACGGCCCGTAGACCGTGGCCACACCCAAGGCTGCGGACTCCAGGGGGTTGTGCCCGTCCACGCCGGGATAGAAGCTGCCGCCGATGACGGCCACTTCGGCCAGTCCGTAGAAAACGCCCAGCTCCCCCAGGGTGTCCAGCACCAGCACCCGCGTTTCGGCGCGCCGCCCCGGCTTGAGGGTCTCCGTCCTCAACACGCAGGCTTCCCGGCCGAAGGCCTCCACGGCCTCGTCCACGCGCTGGAGATGGCGCGGCGCGACCACCAGCCGCCACTGGGGGAACTCCTGCGCCAGGGCGCGCCAGCAGTCCGCCGCCAGCGTCTCGTCGCCGGGCCGCGTGCTGCCGAAAAGCAGGATGGGCGTGTCGGGCCCGAAGCCGCACGCGAGGCGCAGCTCCAGAAGGGTCCTCGGGTCCACCTCGGCGCGCACGGCGTCGAATTTCAGGTTTCCCGTGACGTGGACCGCCTCCGGCGCCACGCCCAGCTCCGTGAAGAGGGCGGCGTAGGCCGCGTTCTGGGCGCCCACGGCGCTCACCTGGCGGAAGACCGGGGCCAGCACCCGGCGCCAGCGCCGGTATCGGGGAAGCCGCTTCGGGCTGATGCGCCCGTTGGCGATGATGACGGGAACCCCGGCGCGCCGGGCCTCGCGCAACAGGTTGGGCCAAAGTTCCGTCTCCAGGATCACCAGCGCCCGGGGACGGGCCTCCCCGATGAACCGGCGCACCGCCCGGACGCGGTCGAAAGGCAGCCAGGCCGCCACCGCGCCCTCCACGCCCTTGTCCGCAAGCGCCCGGCCCGCCGCCGTGCTGGTGGTGAGGAGAACCGGCACCCCGGGGAAACGGGCCTGCAGGGCGCGGATCAGAGGCCGGGCCGTGTTGATCTCGCCGACGCTGCACGCGTGCACCCACACAGGGCGCCCCGCGAGAGGGGGCACGGGGGGATCAAACCGCTCCCGCAGGGCGGCGTGCCCGGGGTGCCGCGCCAGCCAGATGCGGGCAAGGGGTTCCGCTGCCGCGAGGGCCACGTTGTAGATGAAGTAACTCATGCAAAGGAAACGGCGGGAAAACCGCTGGGTTCACCCGCCGTGTGCTCCGTTTCCGTTGTTCTCTCAGTAGGCCGGCTTGTCCCCGGCGATGTCGAAGAAGCGCGCGCCCGTCGAGTCAATGATGTCCGGGGTCACGAAGATCAGGAGGCTGGACTGCTTGCTCTCCCGCTTGTCACCCTTGAAGAAGAACCCGATGACCGGGATGTCCGCCAGGTAGGGCATCTTCTGGGTGCCCTTGCTGGTCTGGTCCTGCACCAGGCCGCCCAGCACCAGAGTGTCGCCGTCATGCACGATCACGTTGGTCCACACGGCCTGCCAGCTGGTGGTCGGCAGCACGATCTCGTTGGAGATCTCCTGCCCGCTGATCACCTGCTTCTGCTCGAAGGACTTCTGCCCGGTCTTCGTGCGCACTTCGGGGTTGAGCCACAGGCGGACCTGGTCGTTGTCGCGGATCTGCGGCGTGACCGAGAGCGCGATGCCGAAGTTGTAGGACGTGGGCACCACGTTCTGCACGAAGTTGCTGCTGGTGTTGCCGGAAAACCCGCTGCCCAGGGTGAGGATCTGCGTGTTCACCGCGGAGATGAAGTACTCCGTGGAGAAGTCCGCCACAACGGCCGGCTTGCGGTTCATCGTGGTGACGCGCGGGGCGCTCAGCAGCTCCGACTCCTCCAGGCTGTCCAGATAGTCGAAGGTCAGGGCGAGCTTGTCGCCGTCCGAGTTGTCAATGATGTTCCCCAGGATGGAGAAGGACGGCGTCACGGAGGATGCGGGGTTGGTCAGCGAGCTGATCGCCGCGTCGGTCACCGTGTTCCGGATCACCCGGCTGCCGTCGGGCCGCATGTAGAAGGGCACCGTCTCGTCCACGCCGTCGCCGTTGACGTCGTAGTAGTACGGCTGCTGGCCGAGCTCCGTCGCCTCCCGGGTCCGGTCGTTCTGATCGGACAGCGTCGCGTCCCACTGGAACCCGATCTTCTTAAGGTCCTCAAGACGGATCGTGAGGAACTTCGCCTCAATGCTCACCTGCTTCGGCGTGACGTCAATCTCCGCCAGCTGCTTCTCGAAGACGTCGAGGTTGGCGGGGGTGTTCTTCACGATGAGCAGGTTGTTGGCCGGGTTGTAGATCATGTCCGACAGCAGCTCTTCGGTGTACGGCTCGAACACCTGGGGCACCAGCCGCTCCAGAATGCTCAGGATGTCGGTGCCGATGCCAAAGGAGCCCGTGCCCGAAGTGCCGCCGAGGCCCGCGCCGCCCTGGGCCGCGCCGTAGCCGCCGCCGCCCATGGCCTGGTTGCGGTTGGCCGTCGCGCCCGTGCCGGTGCTCTGGAGGCCCATGGTCATGATTTGCGAGGGCGTCTCACCGACCATCAGGTCGCTGATGGAGGAGAACAGGTCGGAGATGTTGCTGATGGCGGTGACATCCATGCCCATGCCGCCGCCGCCGTAGCCGCCGCCCATGCCGCCCATCATCCCGCCGCCCATGCCGCCGCCGTAGCCGCCCATGCCGCCGCCCATCATCCCGCCGCCCATGCCGCCGCCGTAGCCGCCGCCCATGCCGCCCATCATCCCGCCGCCCATGCCGCCCATGCGGCCGCCGACCCCGCCGAAGGTGTTGCGGAGGACGAGCTTGTACAGCGTCTCGGAACCGGCGTTGCGCAGCTCGTAGTAGCGCGTTTCGATCTTCTCGAAGGACTCGCGGCGGATGATCTCCGGCTTGCTGATCCAGATGAAGCCGGGCTGCACCGCGTAGTCGAGCCCGAGCGGGCGAAGCAGCGCCTGCAGGCCCTCGGCCAGGCTCACGTTCTTAAGGTTCACATAGGGGACCACACCGCTGGACTTGACACCGTAGACGGCGTCCGTGCTGCCGGGCATGCCGCCCTGCATGCCGCCGGGGCCGGCGGGCTGGCCCGGACGGTTGGCCGCGTTCTGCAATCCGCCAAACTGGGGGGCCGCCTGGGGGGCGCCCCCGCCGGGGAACGGCGCGCCGCCGCCGGGGGGCGGCGGGAACGCGCCGGGCATTCCGGGAGGCCCTCCGGGCGCGGCGGCCGCCTGCTGCGGCTGGGCCTGCTTGGGCGGCTCCACGGCCCGGCTGTCAATGACGATGTTGACCTCCCAGCTGTCGGAGATGAAGGAGGCAATCTCACTGACGTGGATGTCCTCGAACTCCAGGCTCACAGGGGATTCCAGAATCTTTTCAATGACGCCCAGCTCCTTCTCCTGGGAGCTTTCCTCGGCGATTTCAGGCACGGAGAAGCGGTAGGGCTTGATGCCGCGCGCGTCCGCGCCCTCGGGCAGGCGCTTCGACCGCTCGATGAAGTTGTGGATCATCGCGCGGTCCTCGTCCACCTGCTTCTTGGAAAGGTCGCCCTCGGCCCCGTGGGCCGCGATCGTCGCCTTGTGCAGCCCCTCCTTCGCCGCCGGATTGTTCGGGTCGATCAAAAGGGCGTTGCTGTAGATCTCCACGGCCGTCGCGTAGCGGCCCGCCTCCATGTACAGGATGGCGTCGGACAGAAGCTTGTCCACGCGCTGGCGGCGAACCTCGTCGGAGGAAAGCTGGACCGTCTCGCCCTGTTGGCGGATCGTCTCGGGGTCAATGGACTCGAACGCGGGGGCGGCCGCGGCCCCGGTCTCGGTCTCGCCGACCAGGGTCTGCTGAAGCCGCGCGTTGGCCTTTTCCTGGAACTTCTTGGCCTCCGCATGCCCCGGATCCAGGGCCAGCGCCCGGTTGAACTCGGTCAGGGCCTCGCGGTAAAGGTCCTGCTTGTAGAGCTCAACGCCCCGGCGGTAGTACTGCTCCGCCTCGGACACCCCCGCTTCGGCGGGGGGCGCCGCAGGGTCGGCCGGAACCGCCTGGGCCTCCTCCACGGGAGGGCTGGACGCCTGAAGCCCCGCGTCGGACGCCTCCTGGGCCGTCACCGGCGCGGCGGCGAGCAGCAACAGCGCCGCGACCCAACCCAGCATGATTTTCCGTGAGCTTCTTGTAACCATTAGCGTCTCATCCTCCCGCGTTTCCGGACACCATGCCCGGTGGGCGTGCCTCGCGTTGTAGAACGATTGTTCACTACTTTTTTTCGATGACAAATGTGCGGCCATAACGCTCCGAGTAGACCTCGACTGTCTGGTCTTCCTTGTTTATGCGTTGCAGTTCGAACTCCTCGAACTGCGCGTTCTCCGAGTACCACGACGTGAGGCTCGTGGTGCGCAGGCGGGCCCGCAACTTGCCGCCCGCGGCCTCCTGGATGTCCAAGAGCTGGATGTTCAGGCTTTCCACCGAAACCTCCTGCTCACCTGACTTCTCCGACTGCTGGCCGGAATGATACCAGAACGGGTTGCGCCCGTACAGCGACGCATAGGTTCCGGGGACGTCCATCGGGGGACGGGGGGCCGGATTGCCCGGAAGGCCCAGCTGCTGCTGCTCCTCGGGGTCCGTGGGCAGCTCGCTTTGGGGCGGCTGCAGCACCGGCCAGTCCGGGGTCGGCGGCGGGCTGATCACCTTGAAGTAGACCCGGTACCCAAGAATGGCAACCATGATGACCAGCACCATGCGCTCCTTGTTGTACCAGAGCCAGGCTCCCGCTTTTTGCAGTTTGTCAACCAAGTTTCACACTCCCGCCGGCCTCGCGGCCGCGGCGTTGTCCGTCAGTGCATCACCAGCACAGTTCGTTTGAACCACTTCCACGCCTTGCCAATAGCCCCGGGCTCCGCCACGGGCTCCCGCTGCACATCCGTGGGCCGCTGAAGGGCCGCAAACCCCGCAGGAGCCGCGCCCGGGGCACCCGGGGCGCCCGGAGCGGCGGCGTCGGCCTTGTCCGACCCCTCGACGAACTGCTTGCGGTAGTTCGCCTGCGTCAGCAGCATCTGCACCTGAAGCTGGGGCTCGACATTATACGCGATGTACGGATAGGTGATCTTCATGCCGTCCACCGAGAAATACCGGTCCGCCATCCGCAGCTCTTCAAACATCTTGACCAGGTCGCGCGCCGGGATGGTGAGCTGGGCGCCGAGGGTCTGCATGGCGAGCATGTCCCCGTACTCCTTGGCGGTGCGCCGGGGCCAGATGCTCATGTTGCTCATCTGTGTCACGTTGTTCTTCAGGAAGAAGCGGCACGCCGACAGTCCGAAGGAAAGCTGGAACATGTTCCGCTCGATCTCCGCGTCTGTCACATCGCGCCCCTGCCAGTCCTGCTCCGCGGCCACCCCGAACAGCTTGCGCACATCCTGGGGAAAGGTCTCGTAACTCCTGGTCTTGGCGTACACCTCGGTCCAGAAGTCCTGTATCGCCTTGTTGGTGACCTCAACATACCAAAACTTGCGCAGCCGCGCCTCGACGGGCGGCTTCTCGGTGTCAAACCAGTCCCCGAAGCTGAAGTAGGCGGACCGCTCGGTGCGGGCGTCGCGCCACGGCTGCATCTTCTCCTGCCACCCGTTGATGAGCAGGTCGGGGACATAGCCCTGGAAGTTGTCGCGCAGGCTGGTCAGCGTCTGCTCCAGCGACTGCCGCAGGCGCTCGTCCTCCTTGTACTGGTCAAACATGGGCTTGGCAAAGAAGTACGCGCCCGCGCCCAGCGCCCCGAAGACCGCCGTCAGCACAAGCACCCCGATGATGGCGTTCTTGTTGTTCATGATGCGGGCGCCTCCGCGGGCGCTTCACCCGGTGTCGGCGCCTCAGGCCGGTCCTTGGTCCACTTGAACACCACCCGCACCCGGAAAGAATACAGCCCTTCGGCGGCCTGGGCGGCCCCGCCCTGGCGGTTGCCGCCGCCCCCGCCGGAGGTCACATCGGCCGGCGCGTTGTAGAGCACGTCCCATCCAACGCGCTGCACGGTCGCCTCGCGGAACATCACTTTGTCCGCGCTCAGAAACCAGCCGTTGGGAAGCTGGCGCGCCGCGCGCTTCAACTCGTCAAGGTACTGGGTGATGATTTCCGCCGACTCCGCGTATCCCTGGACGATCATGCCGTTCGGGCGGGCCATCTCAACGGAAGGCGGGGGACCCGCCGCCTGGCCCGGGCCGCCGGCGCCGCCGCGGTCACCACCTCCGCCCACCAGCCCGCCGCCGGAAGGACCGGAAGCGGTGGCGCCGAGCTTGGACTCTATGCCGGGGAATCCCCCGTCCTGGGAGGGACCGCCGCCGCCCGCGCCGGCCAGGGGCCGCCCCCCCGGAGGGGGCGGGGCGCCGTCGGCGGCCTTCTGGTCCTCGCTCACCATGGTCTCCACGGAGCTGAACCATATTCCGCCGGTCGCCGGCCGCGTGTCATTCAGAAAACTGAGCTCCTCGAGCCAGAACCGGCGCTGCCGGCGCGCGCGGTCCAGGGTGTTCACCTGGTTCTCCAGACTCTGCAGCTGCCCCTTGCGCCGGTTGAGCTGGTCCACCAGCGAGGACTGCGGCGGCGGACTCCCCACCCGGATGCGCTGCACCAGTTCGGGGTCGTAGGCCCGGATGATCTGCTTCAGGGAGTCAATGCGCTGCTTGACGAGCTTGTTCTCGTTGGCCGCGGCGGGAATCACCGAGAGGAAGGAGAGGACCAGCGCGAGGATGGAGAAGGCCCAGTAGACCACCTGCTCCTTCTGGCGCGCCGCGGCCAGGATCCGGGGGGGGATGAGGTTGATCTCCAGGGGGGCGCGCTCCACACACCGGAGCGCCATGCCCAGCACGGCGCAGGCCTGCTCGGGGGCCTTCTTGATGTCTTCGGCGCCCGGGCCGACAGTCAGCCCCTTGAGCAAATCGGGAACCCGCACATCCATGCCCAGCTGGTTCTTCAGGAAGGGCACGATGTTTTTCAGGCGGGCGCCGCCGCCGGTGACCACAATGCGGTTCACCTGGCCGCCCCCCGGAAGGGACCGGAAATACGCGAAGGAGCGCATGATCTCGCCGCACAGCCGCTGGAGCACCCGGCCGATCACCTCGCCGCCCTTGCCGTCGCGGGCCGCGTCTCCCGTCGGGGCGAAGGCGCGCTCGCGCTTCAGCTTCTCGGCCGCGGAGAAGTCCAGGCTAAACTCTTCCGCCAGCGCGCGGGTGATGTCGTTGCCGCCCACATTGAGGGGCCGCGTGAACCGGAACTGGCCCGCGCGCTCGATGACGATGTCCGTGGTGGCCGCGCCGATGTTGATCAGGGCGACACACTCGTTTTCAACGGCAAGCCCGCCCGCGTGCCTCACCCAGTTGTACGCCGCCAGGGGGCACACGTCCACCAGGGCCGGCGTCCGCTTCACCGCCGTGAGCACGTCCAGGTGCTTCTCCACCACCTCCACCTTGATCGCCGCCATCAGCACCTCGTAGCCCCCCTGGGCGCTGCGGTCGAGAATCTGGTAATCCATGGCGATCTGGTCAAGGCCAAACGGGATCTGCTGCTGGATCTCGTACTTGACGATCTGGTTGACCTTGAACTCGGGCACGGGGGGGATGGTCCGCGTGCGCGTGAAGACCGACTGGCCCGGCACGCTGAACACCGTTTTGGCGGCGCGCGACTTGCTCTGCTTGAGCACCTCCGCCGTGGCCTTGATGCGGAGATCCCTGCGCTGCTCTTCGGTCAGCGAAGGGTCGGAGTCGTACTCGCGCTGCACGTAGCGCACGAGCTGGTATCCGGTTTTGGTCTTGGTCATCTCGCACAAGCGCACCGCGCTCGCACCGATGTCAAGCACCAACCGTTTCTTTCGGCCTGTCACGGCTATGGCCATACCTGTCTCTGGTGTCCCTCGGCGGTGTCAACGGGACGCCCGCATCCCGCGCTTCCGCTCCGGTTTCTCTCAAACTCCGTTTCTCTGGACACGCGCCGCCTTACCCCGGCGGTAAACTCTTGACACGTATTGTAGTAAACCTCAGTTCGGTTGTCAAGACTATTCTTGCCTCTTTTTTCGAGAATTTTCCGGATGGGTCCGGCGCCCCCAGCGGGCTTCCCGGCAGTCTTTCTCCCTGCCCGGGGCGGGAATGGCCTCCAAAAGGCCCGCCACACACGCCCTGTCTTCTGCAAACAACAGCGCCCTTTCCGTGTAAATCCCGCGTCGCCGCCTGGCCGGCGCGCACGCCCCGCCGACGGCAGACGCGCATTGTAGCAGATTGTCCCGCAGATGGTGAACCCTTGACATCCCGGCCGCACATCGCGCCGCAGCGCCTCCCATGGCGCCTTTCTCTCCGCCGCCCGCTCCGGGGCAGGTTGCGCAAAAATGTCAAGAAAACATGCCGCAGCCGCCGGCCCGGGATTGTACCACCCCGGAGGCTATGTTATGATGGCAGGAGCGGGCCGCGCCGGGTGACGGCAACCGCGCAACCACAACCACAATGAAGCGGACATGAACAACCTTATCAAACAGTACACCCTTTGGATCGTGGTGATCCTCATTGTGATCCTCGCCATGACCCAGTTCACCCAGATGCAGAACGGGGCGCGCCCCCTCGGCGAGCGCGACTTCGTCCGCGAGATGGACAACGGCAACGTCAAGGCCGTGGTGATCAAGGAGGCGGGCAAGAACCTGGTCCAGATCAGCGCCACCCTCAAGAAGAAGGTGGAGAACCAGGAAACCATCTCATTTAAGAGCAATGAGTTTAAGGACGAGTGGAAGACCGCGCTGGACACCTTCAATGTGGACTACCGCTTCGACGTGGACAACACCATCCTGACGGACCTGCTCTTCAGCGTGCTGCCCATCGTTCTGATTTTAGGGCTTTTCTGGTTTTTCATGTTCCGGCAGATGCAGGGCGGAAGCAACAAGGCCCTCTCCTTTGGCAAGAGCCGCGCCCGCATTGTGAACCGGGGGGACAAGACGGTCACCTTTAATGACGTGGCCGGCGTGGATGAGGCGAAGGAGGAGTTGCAGGAAATCATCGAGTTCCTGCGGGACCCCAAGAAGTTCACCCACCTCGGCGGAAAGATTCCCCGGGGCGTGCTGCTGGTGGGCGCGCCGGGTTCGGGCAAGACCCTGCTTGCCCGCGCCGTGGCCGGCGAGGCCAACGTGCCCTTCTTCAGCATCAGCGGCTCGGACTTCGTGGAGATGTTCGTGGGCGTGGGCGCGAGCCGGGTGCGCGACCTGTTCCAGCAGGGGCACAAGCACGCCCCGTGCATCATCTTTATTGACGAGATAGACGCGGTGGGCCGCCAGCGCGGCGCGGGCATGGGCGGCGGCCACGACGAGCGGGAGCAGACCCTGAACCAGCTGCTGGTGGAGATGGACGGGTTCAACACGAACGACGGCGTTATCCTCATGGCGGCGACCAACCGCCCCGACGTGCTCGACCGGGCGCTGCTGCGGCCGGGGCGTTTTGACCGCCAGGTGGTCGTGCCCAACCCGGACATCCGGGGCCGCACGGCGATCCTGGGCATCCACACGCGCAACCAGAAGGTTCCCATGGACCCCGATGTGGACCTGGCGGTGCTGGCGCGGGGAACGCCGGGCTTCTCGGGGGCGGACCTGGCCAACATGGTCAACGAGGCGGCCCTGCTCGCCGCGCGGCGCGGCCAGGACAAGGTGAACATGATTGACTTCGAGGACGCGAAGGACCGGGTGCTCATGGGTCCGGCGCGCCGCAGTCTGGTGATGAACGCCAAAGAGAAGCTGTCCACGGCCTACCACGAGGCGGGGCACACGCTCGTGGCGCGGCTCTCCACCAACGCCGACCCGGTCCACAAGGTCACCATCATCCCCCGGGGCATGGCCCTGGGTGTCACCTCCTCCCTCCCCTCGGAGGACCGCTACAGCATCTCCAAGGACTACTGTCTCGCCACCCTGCGGGTGCTGATGGCCGGACGCGCCGCCGAGGAGGTGGTGTTCAACCAGTACAACAGCGGCGCGGCGAACGACCTCCAGCGGGCCACGCAGCTGGCGCACAAGATGGTCTGCGACTGGGGCATGAGCGCCCTCGGCCCCCTGAGTTTCGGCGACGACACGGAGGTCTTCCTCGGACGGGATTTCGCCCGGCGCCGTGATTTCAGCGAGCAGACGGCCACCGAGGTGGACCGGGAAGTTCACTCCATCTGCAAGCGGGCCTATGACGAGGCGCGCGAGATTCTGGAGAAGCATCAGGACATTCTGAAGTCCATGGCGGAGGCGCTCGTGGAGCGCGAGACGCTGGACGCCCACGAAATTGACGCCCTCATCCGGGAGAACGGCGGCGGGGACCTGCTGCCGCCCCCGGCCCCCGACCAGACGCCCCCGCCGCCCGCGCCGATGGACCCGGCGCCCGTCGAAGACGGGGCGCCCGCCGGATCCTCCACCCAGGCAAAACCCGATCCGGTCCCCGACGGCGCGGTGCCCGAGACCGCCTGAGTCCGGACCCCGGCACACGCCCCGTTCGCGGCAAAGTCGCCCCCGGCGTGTTCCCGGCGGTAAAATCGCCCCGCAGGAAGCCCCCTCTGGAGCCGCATCGTGAACCCCTCCGGCAAAACGCGCATCATGGGCATCGTGAACGTGACCCCCGACTCCTTCTTTGACGGGGGCCGCTGGGACGCGCCGGAGGCCGCCGTCGCCCATGCGCGGCAATTGGTGCTGGACGGCGCGGACATTCTGGACGTCGGCGGTGAGTCGTCGCGCCCCGGCGCGGACCCGGTCCCGCCGGAGGTGGAACGGGCCCGCGTGCTTCCCGTGGTGGAGCGCCTGGCGGGCGACGGCGTGCCCCTGTCCGTGGACACCTTCCGCGCGGAGACCGCCCGGCGCTGCCTGGAGGCGGGGGCGGACATGGTGAACGACATCACGGCCCTGCGCGGCGATCCGGCCATGGCCGAAACCGCGGCGGCGGCGGGCTGCCGCGTGGTGCTGATGCACATGCAGGGCACCCCGAAGACGATGCAGGCCGCCCCGCGCTATGCGGACGTGGTGGACGACCTGTGCGCCTTCTTCGAGGAGCGGCTGGCCTTCGCCGTGGGGGCGGGCATCCGCGAGGAGAATGTCTGGCTGGACCCCGGGTTCGGCTTCGGCAAGACGGTGGGCCAGAATCTGGAGATTCTCCGGCGGCTGGACGCGTTTCACCGCTTCGGCCGCCCCCTGCTGGTGGGCACGTCCAACAAGTCCGCCATCGGCGCGGTGCTGGGCCTGCCCCCGGAGGAGCGGACCGAGGGCACGGCGGCCACGGTGGCATTCGCCGTGGCACAGGGGGTACACTGTGTGCGGGTGCATGATGTGAGGACAATGGCGCGGGTGGCGCGCATGAGCGACGCCATCCGGCGAGGGAGTGCGGAAACCAATGACTGAGCGCCTATTCGGCACGGACGGCGTGCGGGGTCTGGCAAATGTCCACCCCATGACGGCGGAAATGGCCCTGCAGGTGGGCCGGGCCGCCGGATATCTCTTTAAGAACGGCGAGCGGCAGCACACCTTCCTCATCGGCAAGGACACGCGCCGCTCGTGCTACATGCTGGAAAACGCCCTGACGGCGGGCCTGTGCTCCATGGGAGCGCGGGTGCTCCTGACGGGCCCCCTGCCCACACCGGGGGTCTCCTACATCATGCGCAGCCTGCGCTGCGACGGCGCCGTCATGATCTCCGCGTCCCACAACGGCTTCGCGGACAACGGCATCAAGATTTTCGGCGCCGACGGCTACAAGATCCCCGACGCGATGGAGGACCGGATCGCCGGGTGCATCGCCTCGGGCGAGATGGACGCCGTCCGCCCGACGGGCGAGAAGATCGGCACGGCAAGGCGCATTGACGACGCCGTGGGCCGCTACATCGAGTTCGCCAAGGCGTCCTTCCCCAAGGGCATGCGCCTCGACGGCCTGCGCATCGTGGTGGACTGCGCCCACGGCGCGGCCTACAAGGTGGGGCCGAACACCCTGGCCGAGCTGGGGGCCGAGGTCATCGCCATCGGCAACCAGCCCAACGGCCTGAACATCAACGACAACATCGGGTCGGTCCACCCCGAGGAGATGCGCGCCACGGTCATCCGCGAGAAGGCGGACGTGGGCATCGCCTTCGACGGCGACGGCGACCGGATCACCATGGCGGACGAAAAGGGGCGCCCCCTCGACGGCAACGCAATCCTCGCGATGCTGGGGCTGGACCTGCTGGAGCGCGGGGCCCTGCCCGGAAACACGCTCGTGGCGACCATCATGGCCAACGGCGGCCTGGAGCGCACCCTCGCCGCGGCGGGCGGCACGGTGCTCCGGGCGAACGTCGGCGACCGCCATGTGGTCGAGGCCATGCGCGGCAGCGGCTACACCCTCGGCGGCGAGCCGTCCGGCCACATCGTCCTGCTCGAGTACAACACCACGGGCGACGCCATGATCGCCGCCCTTCAGGCGCTGGCCACCATGATCCGAAAGGACCAGCCCCTCTCGGCGCTGGCGGCGGCCTACCAGGAAATGCCCGAGTGCCACCGGCGGGTACCCCTGGACAACGGCGCGCGCGTGGCGGAGGAACTCCTCGCCGCGCTGGCCGCGGAGGCCGAGGCGGAGATCGCCGGAAAGGGGCGGGCCATCCTGCGCCGGTCGGGCACCGAAAAGATCATCCGGGTCATGGTGCAGCACGAGGAGCTTCGCAGGGCCGAGCAGATCGCCCAGGAACTCGCCGGGCGCGTCGCCGCCGCGGCGCACGGGGCCTGAGCCCCGGGGAGAAAACAGCCATGATTGAGTTGGGCGTCAACATTGACCACGTCGCCACGCTGCGCGAGGCGCGCAAGGGCCGCAACCCCGACGTCATCGCCGCCGCCAAGGTCTGCGAGCTCGCCGGGGCCCACCAGATCACCGTGCACCTGCGCGAGGACCGCCGCCACATCCAGGACCGCGACGTGGAGCTGCTGTCCCAGGTGCTCCAGGTGCGCATGAACCTGGAAATGGGCGTGAGCGAGGAAATCCTCGCCATCGCGCGCCGGCTACGCCCCCACACCGTCTGCCTCGTGCCCGAGAACCGGCGGGAGGTCACCACCGAGGGCGGCCTCAACGTCGCCGGGCAGGTGGAGCGGCTCACGGCCGTCACCGCCGACATGCACGACCACGGCGTCCTCGTCAGCATGTTCATTGACCCCGACGCGGCGCAGGTCGAGGCGAGCGCCGCCTGCGGCGCCGACTTCGTGGAACTGCACACGGGCACCTACGCGAACGCCGGCGGCGCCGACGTCGAGCGCGAGCTCGACCGCCTGCACGAGGCGGCGGAGCTGATCCTCGACACGCACATGCGCTGCAACGCCGGCCACGGCCTCACCATCCGCAACCTGCGGCCCGTCGCCCTCCTCCCCGAACTCTGCGAGGTCAACATCGGCCACGACATCATGGCCCGCGCCCTCTTCATCGGCCTCGAAGCCGCCGTCGGCGAAATCCTCGACATCCTCCACTGGGCCTCCGAGGACGAGGCGTAAACAGCAGGTCAGGAAACATGGGCGGGGCACCCTTGTTCCGCCAGAAAGCATCCCTCCTGCCGGTCAGGGGATTGGTGTTCCCAGAAAAACCGGGCCGCCGCTCTCCCTGCTTTCTCCGTGCGCTCCGTGTCCCCGTGGTGAACCCCCTCCGGGAACTCCACAAGCCCCCCTCCCCTACTTGCGCAGCGTGAAGGTGTCCTGCACGTCCCCGTCGGCCTCGTAGGCGTTCATGGTGAGGGTGTCCCCGTCCACGGTGAAGGCCTGGCAGGTCGCCGCGCCGCCGAGATTCAGCACCTCGGCGTAGGGCGGGACGGGCGCTGGATGGGGACTTCCATTAACCCCCACGGAGATGAGGTACACCGGGCCGCCGCCGGCCTTCTCCCCGCCGCGCAGGGGGAAGGTGCGCTGGTAGTAGTGGACGTGGCCGCTGAGCACGATGTCCACGCCGTGCCTGTCGAAAAGGGTGCCCCACTCCCGCCGGATTTCGGGGTAGTCCTCCTCGTGGGAGTAGGGGGGGAAGTGGAGCATGGCGACCTTCCACCGGGCGTCCGAGGCGGCGAGGGTGCGGTCCACCCAGGCGCTCTGGGGGGCGATGTCCGCCGTCACGTCGAGGGACAGGAGGAGCAGGCTGCCGTAGTTCAGGGCGTAGGTCTTGCCGGGGGCCATGCCCTCGGGGCCGTTGTCGGGAAGGCGGAAAAGGGCGCTGTACAGCTCCGACCCGAGCCCGTCTATGGCGTCGTGGTTGCCGATGGAGGGGACAAGGGGCCGGCGGCGGACGAAGTCCGCGTAGTTGCCGAGCAGCGCGTCCCAGTCGTCGCGGTACTGGCCCATGCCCACAAGGTCGCCGGAGATGGCCAGGAACGCCGCGTCCGGGTGCAGGCGCGTTGCCGTCTCCAGCAGCGGCACGCTGTCCTTCTTGTTGTGCACGTCGCTCATCCAGAGGAAGGTGAAGGGCGCGTCCCCGTCGGGGGCGGTCTCAAAAACGGCGGGCGCGCTGCGGGGGCCGTCGGGCCCCGCGCCCACGGTGTACTCATACCGCGTGCCGGGGGCGAGCCCCGCGAGTTCCGCGGTGAACCAGTGCGCCTTCCGGTCGTTGATCAGGTTGCGGTCCTCCAGGACGGCGCGGGTGGCGGCGGCCTCGGCGAAGGGGGCCTCGGCGCGCCCGGCCTCGCGGTACAGCACCGTTCCCTGCTCCGTGGCGGGGCTCGTGCGCCACTGGACGGTCATGGTGGTGCGCGCGTCGCCGCTCCAGGTGAGGGTGACCAGGTCGGGGGCGGGGGTGGACGGCGCGGCGGCCTCGCGGAAGGCGCCGACCAGATGGGTCTCGCGGGCGCGCCCGCGGATGGTGGGCAGCAGGGTGTGCCCCTCAAAGGCCCCCTCCGGCACCTCCTCCAGCAGCAGATCGGTCCAGTCGAGATAGGTGTACGCGCCCCTGGCGAAGGGCATGGGCGCGCCATACACCGGCACGGCGCCGGTCACGGTGACACTCCCCCCCTTCTCCGCCGGGCCGACGCCCACGAAATAATGGGACCGGTGCAGGGCAAACCCGTTGATGCCCAGGCCGACCCGTCCTGCGGGGAACGCCTTTTGCCACACCTCGTAGGTGTAATTCTCGTTCTTGACGACCAGGTCCGTCTTCGCAAAGCCGCGCTCCTCAAGCCAGAAGGGAAGCTCCTGCTGGGAGGCGTCGCGGACCACGGACACGAGGGCCGGGGCGCTGACCTCAAAGGTCCAGTAGGCGGTGGAGAGGGTTTCCCGCTGCCCGGGGGTAAGCAGGCCCAGCACGGCGTCCGGCTGGAGCCCGTCCCGGAACGCCGCGTCACCCTCCAGGCAGCGCGCCACCAGGGCGTCCATGACCCCGGCCACGGCGGGCACCTCGGCCACCGACGGCAGGGCACCCATGAAAAGGGCCAGAAGAAGCGCGAGGGCGCGAAGCCGGAGAATGGAACAGGGTGCGGACTGCTTCATGAGATGGTCTCCCAAGGGTGCGACAATGCCGGTTGCCAAAAGGACAGGGTACCAGATTGCGCCGGGCATTTCACGGCGCGGCCGGCGCGGTGTTCCCCTCCGCCAGACGGCGGACAGCATGCCCCAAGGCCTCCGCGCGGGCGCGGGCGGCCGGGTCGGGCACCGCCGCCGCGTCCTGTGCCAGCCGGTCCGCCACCGGCCCCAGGGCGGCGCGGTCCAGCCAGGCCCCGTCGTCGTCAAGGGCGAGACGCCGCCCCCCGGCCCGCCGCTGGCCGGCCGTCAGGTCGAGGTATTCCTGGACGGCGTCCGCCGCCCCGCCGTAGTACAGCCGCAGAAACTCGGCGGTCATGTTCTCCACGATGGCGTCCGGGTCCCATAGGATGCCCGCGGCGAGATACATGCGCAGGGCCGCCAGGTCCACCCCTGCGGGGTCCGCCGCCGCCGCGCCCGCGTAGCAGACGCCGCGCACCCCGTTTTGCAGGTAGAAGAAGACGCTGTCCGCAAGCGACTCCAGACAGGGAAACGGCAGGGCCGGATCGCGCCCGTTGCACAGGTGGTCCAGCACCCACACCCCGGCCCCGGTCCGCACCCACCCCCGCACATCGTCGCCGAGAGCCTTGTTGGCCCCGTCCTGCGGGCTGCCTGCGGGCAGCGAAAAGTCGGCGTCCGCGTTGCTCAGCTGCACGACCACCCCCTCCCCCGCCTTCAGCGTGGCCGGGGGCTTCCGCAGGAAGAGCGGCAGCAGCACATGCACCCGGGGCGGACGGTCGGGAAACCGCGCCCGGAGCGCGGCGGCCACCCCGTTGGCCGTCTGCAGCACGCAGGCGGCGGAGCTCCCCTCGCGTGTGTTGAGTTCCCGGGCCGCGTCATCCAGCTCGGGACGCAGCCACGCCAGGGCATTGAGCGACCACTGGTTGGAGGCGGGCGGCCACTCGGCGGCGGCGCGGCGGGCGGCCAGGGCCGTATCCGCGCCGTCCGTCGGCGCGGCGATGAGGGCCGCCAGCTCCCCGGCGATGCGCTCCACGGCGGCACCGGACCCATAGACCACGGGCTCGGTGTCCGCTGCGGGCGGCGTTTCCTCCGGGGCGTTCCAGGCGTCAAAGTATCCCACGCCGGGCGGCGGCGCGGAGACGGGGCCGGTCAGGTGGGCACCCTGCCGGTACTCGCCCACCCCGTCCTTCCAAAGGGCGCACAGGCCCACCTCGCGGAAAGCGAAGGCGGGGCGGCGGACAATGTTCACCTGCGGCATGCGCATGGCCGCGGGCCGGGCCACCGTGAACCCGGGCTCCACCCAGCGTGTGCCGAAGACCTGTTGAAAAAAGGTGACAACCCCCTCCAGCACCGCCCCGTCCGACGGGGCGGCGAAGAGCAGCTGGCGGGTGGCCCCCTTGCTGGCATACTTGCCGGCGGGGGTGTGGGTGCGCACGATGAAGCCGTTTTCCGGCAGCCCGGACAGGAGGCCGGGGTCGAGCAGGTCCTCCGAGGCGAGGGCCGCGCCGAACCGCACGTAGATCAGATTGCCCTCCTCTGCCTTGCCGGAGAGCGGCCGCCCCGTGACCCGGTTCCAGTAGTCTGCGAAAACGTCAGCGGCCCCGGACAGCGCGGGGGAGGCGTCCTCCGGCAGCTTTACCCGAAAGTACTCGTACTTTGTGGCGTCCACCCAGGCGACGGACACCCCCTCCATGTCGGGGAACTGGCCGGGAACCTGGCCGGAAACCAGAAGAGCGGCGGACAGCGTCAGCAGGAAAGCAGCCATGTCATCGTCATCCCCAAGGGTTTTTGCGGTCTCCATGATACCACGCGGCGGGCGGGGTCCAGGAACCATTCCCGGCCTCCGGGGCATCCATCCAGAGGCGGCGCGTTTCCAAAGAGCCGCCCGGTTTGTGTGCGCGGGCCCGGCCGCCCTACAATGGCCCGGCAAAATCCGGGGTCGCATGTGCATGGTCCTCCTTCTATTAACATCCCTCATCGCGGACGCCGCCGTGCAGGCGCAGACGCCGCTGCCGCCGCTGGCGGTGGAGATCAGCGCGGAGCACCCCCTGTTTGTCTTTCAGGACGGCAACACGACGCTGCTGCCCCCGGCGGGCTACGCGGCCGCCGTGGTGGGGCACTGGGCGCAGATTCCGGAAAGCGTGCGCCCGTACAGCATGATGCTGGTCTCCCCGGCGGGCATCGCGGACTTCCGGGAGCTGCTCGCCCCGTTCCAGCAGGCCGGGGCGCCCGTGTGCCTGCGGGTCACGGACGACGGCGGCACCCCGCTGGTCCCCCTCACGGCGGTGCGGGAAATGCTGGACGCCTTTCCCATCGTGCGCGGCGTGGAGGCCCGGGGCCTGGCCTTTGACGGGTACGACCCCGCCCTGGCGGACGACGCGGGGGTTCAGCCGGACGCGGCGCGGCTGGCGGCGATGATCCGGCTTGCCGCGGGGTACGGCCGTTTTGTGATGGTCTCGCTGGAGGGGATGGCCGCACCCCGGATGCTCGCCAACGCGAACACGGCGGCGCTGTACGCGACGATCATGGAACACCGGGACCATGTGCTGCCGGTGTGCCTCCAGCGCGGCCCGAACACGGTGCCGGCGATGGGCGCGCTCATGGGCCTGTGGCTCGCAGGCGCGGCCGCGAACTGGGGGGTCGCCCCTGACGCCCGTTGGTACGCCGACGCGCGGTTCCGGGAGCCGGGCATTTTCGGGCCGGAAACCTCCCCCGACCGGATGCCCGCGTCGCTGTACCGCGCCATGATTCTGAACGGCGCCATGACGGGCGCGGCGGTCTACCTGTTTCCGTGGGAGCGCGGCCTGTGGTACGGCGGCACGCCGCAGGCGTGGACCCAGGCCATTCTGCCGACCCTTCAGCAGGTGGTGGAGGGCGGATTCATCGCCCGGCGGGATTTCGTCGCCAAACGCGCGCCCGCGGCCATGCAGCTTTCCCCGGCGGCCACGCCGGCGGAGTTTGAGACCAACGCCCGCCATCTGGACGCGGCTTTCCATGACGGCCTGCTGGTGCGCGGGGTCTACGGCGTGGAGCGCGCCGGGCAGATTCCGGAGCTGATCCTCAACCGGGGGGACCGGTTCTGGGTGCCCGTGCTTCCGGCGCACGCGCCGCCGGGGGCTGCGGGGAATTTCGCGTTTGTCGCCCGGCCGGAGTCCATCGCCTCGGCGGAGCAGTGGTCCGAGGCGCTGGGGCGCTACCATCCCCTGGAGTCCACCGGGCAGGCCGCCGTGACGCGCTCGGGGCGGGGCATCTTTGTCATGAACACGCGGGAGAACGCGGTGGAGCGGCAGGCGTTCTCCGTGCCCGACCTGCCCGCGCCGATCCGCGGATTCAACGCGCGCCGGGACGGGGGCGTCATCACGCTGTCGTGGGGGTTCCGCGAGGGGGACGTGGCCTACAACGTGTACCGGCGGACGCCGCCGGACACGCATTTCGCCCTCATTTCCAAAGGCACGGACCAGCGGCAGTTCACGGACCCGCAGCCCCCGGCGCCGGAGCAGGCTGTGGCCTATGCGGTGACGGCGCTCACGGGGGAGAAGGAGCCCCTGGAGGGGCAGGTGGGCTACGGCGAGTTCCTGGTGTTCAGCACCGTGGAAAGCCGCATCGCCGAGGAGGCGCTGCTCACGCCGCTGACGGTGGTGGCCGACAGCGCCGCCCTGCCGGGGTTCGGTGATGAGACGGCCCGGATTCAGCCGCCGATCCCCCCGCTGGAGGGGTCCGCCGACGCCATTCCGTGGTGGCCCTATTACGGCGGGCTGGACGACGCCCAGCGCGCCGTGGCCGGGGAGATTGTGGCGCGGATCGAGGCGTGGGACGGCGCCGTCGCGGCGGCGTCGCTGGACGCGGTGGCCGACCTGTACGCGGAGGACTACCGGGACGGGTCCGGCTGGGGGGCGGAGTACGCCGCCCGCGCGTGGCAGTTCTTCTTCGAGCGGTTCACCGGCCAGCGGATGCACCGGCAGATCCGCCTGTGGGATTTTTCCGCCCATGCGCTGGAGGGCCGGGTGAGCGTGCAGCTCTACGCCCTCTTTACTGCCGGGGCCGTCTCGGACGAGAGCGGCATGCGCGCGGGAAGGCCGGTCCTTTTCCCGCGCGACGCCACGGCGGAAACCTGGGTCACCTGGGCGAAGCGCGGGGATGTGTGGCGCATCGTGGAGACGCGGCCCGCCCTGCCCAATTTCCGCGACCTCGCGGCCTTGGGCGCGCCGCCCGGAAGCCTGCCCCCGGGACCGGACCGCTACCCCGCGGAAACGCCGGCGGCGCCCCTCCCCTGATCCTCAGGGCAGCAGGATGAGCATGGGCCGGAAGGCCACCCGGGTGCCGCCGCAGTAGCCGTCTTCGGACGCGCGAAACGCCTGGGAGGAAAAGAAGCGCGCCGCCCCCTCCCCCGTGCCCGCCGCCATCACCCGCAGCCCGTGGTTCGAGGCGGGGTCTGCCAACCAGTCCCGCACCTGCGCGGTGACGTCCCAGGAGGCCCATTGCCCGGCGGCCGGAACCACCGCGCCGGCGGGCGTGGACGCCGTCTCTCCCGGCGGCCTTTGGGACCAAGTCACCTCTCCCCCTTCGGCGGGACGCCCGTTTTCGCCGTTGAAGAGGTCGCTGACGCCGCCCCCTTCGGTCCACGGCCCGGCGGCGGCGGACACGCCCACTGCGGGCGGTGTCCCCCCGATACGGTCGCAGTGCATCCACAGGACGGCCTTTGAAAGCGGCGCGGTGGGCGGGATGCGGGAGAGGTCAAACCGAACCAGGGTGTCGCGGCGGCGTCCTGCGGCGGCAGAGACGCTCAGGAACGCCTCGCCGCCCGTGTTGTGACCGGGCAGGTCCTCCGCGAGGGTGGCGTCGCTGACGCCGAGGTAGGGGCAGTACCCGCAGCCTTCCGCGCCTCCGGGGGCGCCATAGGCGGGCATCTGCTGGAGACAGTGGCCGCCCGCCGCCTCGGCGTACCAGTACCGGCACCACATGGCGCAGGCGGCGGCGTTGTGCTCCATGCCGCCGAAGTAGTAATCCTCCAAATGGGTGACCGTCCACGGAAGCCGCCTCTCATAGTCCGCGGCGAAGGGCGCGGTGACCAGAGGGGCGCCCCACATAATCATCTGCTCGCGCACGTATCCCGTGCGCAGCTGCTCGCGGGTGACGGAGACGCCCGACACGGTGAGGGCCGTGTGGACCGTGTCGAGGGGGAAGTAGTCGTTCAGCATGCCCCAGTGGCGCAGGCGGTCCTTCTGGTACCGGATGAGGTCGCCGCCGATCTCCGTGACCTGATGGGTGCCGCCCTCCATTTGGGCGCTCTTTTCCAGGAAACTCAGATCGCCGCCGCTGCTGAAATGCCAGGGAATGTCCGCGATGTTGTGGCAGACCGCCCCCAGAAAGAAGGCCATTTCCCGCTGCATGCCGGCGGACGGATCGAAGCCCGCGCCCCGCCCCCGGAGTTCACCGGCCCAGGCGCGCATGAAGGGGTGCCAGTGTGACGCTTCGCCCGCGTCGGGGTTGATGTTGCCGTAGCCCCAGTCGGGAAAGGCGCAGGCGGTGTAGAGGATTTTAAGGTTCGCCCGCTTTGCGACAAGGCTTCCCAGGCCGGGCAGCATGGCGTCGGCCCCGGCGAGGTACTGCTCCGCGCAGCGGCGGCCGATCTCCGCGTGGGTTCGCGTTCCGATGGCCGGGGCGCCCGGGGCCAGCAGGGAGGCAAACAGCACGAACAGCAGTGCGGCGCGGGGCATGGGGAAGGTCTCCAGAGTAAAAACGGGATGCCTTGTTGACCCGGCACGGCGCGGCCCAGTTTCGCGGGATGGGCATGAAGAAGCCCGCCTGTGCGCGGCGGCGCAGGCGGGCGAATGCGAAAGGGGGCCGGCGGACGTCCTAGAGCTCGATGCCCGTGGTGTCGGTGCCGGTGTCGGTGCCGGTGTCCGTGGTGTCATCCACCGTTCCGCTGGGGCCGGTGGCCTTCCACGGGGCCTGGCGGTTGGCCAGCAGCAACCGGTCAATGATCTCGGTGGTGCTTTCCATTTTGATCTGGAAATTGCTGATCTGGGCCTTTTCCGGGGTCCGGCTGACGGTCTTCAAATGGCTCTTGCGCTTCATGGCATCGGTTCCTCCGCTCAGGACGTCTTGATGAACACGTATTCAATGAGCTGATCCGTCAGATTGATCAGGAACTCCTTGAACACCTCGAAATTGGAGATCTGTGACAGGGCAGGCTTGCGCGTCACAGGCCGCATGTGCTTCATCTAACAATCCTCCTGGTCCGTTTCCGGGACACAACCCGCCCCGGTGTACGGCACTTTTATACCATGAACCGCAGAGTTTGTCAACTGTTTTCTTGCCGGGCCGGGCGGATCAGAGTTTCGGGCCGAAAGCCTCGACCGCCTTCCCGCTCGGGGTGCCCGTGAACTTCTTGAAGTTGTCCACGAACATCTGGCCCAGCTTGCGCAGGCCCGCGTCGTAGGCCGCCTTGTCCGGCCAGGTCTCGCGCGGGTCGAGAACCTTGCTGTCCACGCCGTTCAGGGACACCGGCACGTCGAAATTGAAGACGGGCATCGTGCGGAACTCGGCCTTCTCCACCGACCCGTCCAGGATGGCGTCAATGATGGTGCGGGTGGCCGTGATGTCCATGCGGGAGCCGACGCCGTAGGGGCCGCCGACCCAGCCGGTGTTCACGAGGTAGGCGCGGGTGCCGTGGCGCTCCATCTTTTCGCCGAGGATGTCGGCGTACATGGTGGGGTGGACGGCGAGGAAGGCCGCGCCGTAGCAGCTGGAGAAGGTGGCCTTGGGCTCCGTGACGCCGAGCTCGGTGCCCGCGACCTTGGCGGTGTAGCCGCTGAGGTACTGGTACATCGCCTGCTCCTGCGAGAGGCGGGCGACGGGCGGCAGGATGCCGAAGGCGTCGCAGGCAAGGAAGATGACCACCGACGGGTGGCCCCCCTTGGAGACGGGCTTCACGATGTTGTCAATGTGCTGGATCGGATAGGAGACGCGGGTGTTCTCGGTCTTGCTGCCGTCCTGGAAGTCCACCGACCCGTCTTCCCGGATCACCACGTTCTCCAGCAGCGCGTCGCGGCGGATGGCGTGGTAGATGTCCGGCTCCTTCTCCTCCGACAGGTTGATCACCTTGGCGTAGCAGCCGCCCTCGAAGTTGAAGACACCCTCGTTGTCCCAGCCGTGCTCGTCGTCGCCGATGAGCGCGCGCTTCGGGTCCGCCGACAGCGTCGTCTTCCCCGTGCCCGAAAGGCCGAAGAAGAGCGCCGTGTCGCCGCCCTTGCCCATGTTGGCGGAGCAGTGGAAGGCGCCCACGCCCTTCAGGGGCAGGAAGTAGTTCATGATGGTGAACACGCCCTTCTTGATCTCGCCGCCGTACCACGAGCCCCCGATGAGGGACATGCGCTCCTGGATGTTGGACGCGGCGAAGACCTCGGACCGCATCCCAAACTTCGCGAAGTCGGGGTTCGTGGTCTTGCAGGCGTTCAGGATCGTCCAGTCGGGCTCGAAGCCCGCCAGTTCCTCCGCCGTCGGGCGGATGAACATGTTCTTGCTGAAGTGGGCGAGCCAGGCGACCTCGGCGACCACCCGCACGCGGATGCGCGTGTCGGGGTTGGTGCCGACAAACCCGTCAACAACGTACAGGTCCTTGCCGTCGAGCTGCCTCTTGACGAGGCCCTTCAGGTGCTCCCACGCCTCCGGGCTCAGGCGCTTGTTGTTCGAGCCCTTGTTCTCCGGGCCTTCCCACCACAGGTTGCCGCGCGAGGTCTCCTCGTCCACGAAGTACTTGTCCTGCGGGGAGCGGCCGGTGAAACGGCCCGTGTCCACGGACACGGCGCCGAAACTGGTGACGGTGCCCTTCTCCAGCCCCTCCAGCTCCGGATTGGTCTCGTGCTTGAACAGTTCATCGTAGGAAAGGTTGTAGAAGACCTTTCCGGGCACGATACCATGCTTTTCGAGATTCGGGGTGGTCATCGGGGGGGATCCTCCTGTGGGTTGGATTCGGTGGGCAGACAGCCCGCGCCAGAACGGCGCGACCGCCTGTAGTACTGAACGCCTCGCAGTTGGACCGGAATTGTAGCACAGAGCCCGGGAACCTGTCCATTTTCTGGATCACCCCAAACAGGCAAAAGCCGTCTCAGCCACGGAAAACCGCCCACACGGCGGCCAGCCCCTCCACCCACGCGCGAAGCGCGGTCCTGATCTCATCGGTGCAATAACAACCCGCCTTGTTGCATTGAGTTCTGCTTCGATGCAACAAGAATGCCTGCAATGTGCCCCAACCGCCCCTTCGATGCAATAGGGCAACCGGCCTTACGGGTTGCCGGGTCTCCAATAGAAGCCCTTCGCCATGGGCCATGCCCCCCGTCGCGGGTTGTGGGCCGGCGCGCCCGCCCGCATCAAGCGCGCAGTCTCCCGTCCTTCGCGGCGGGCGCTACAGCTTTTTGGGGCCTTGCAGGATGGCCTGGGTGAAGGGGTTGCAGTGTTCTCCATTGTGCTCCGGGGGATGGCAGAGCAGGCAGTCCATCTTGCCGCGGGTGTGGGATTTCTCGCCGACATCATGGCATTTCAGGCATCCGGCGGCCTGCGCGGGGACGGGGTGCGCGCGCTCGAAGGTTTTTGCGTGCACCGCGTTGAGCAGCTCCGCAGCCTTCGCCGCCACGTCGCCCGTGAGGCGCGCGCAGCGCTCGGAACGCTCCGGCGAGCCGCTGCCCAGGTCGGCCGCCTTGCACCAGCGGGTCACCGACAGGTGGCACAGGTTGTCCCCGGCGACGCTCTGCGGCAGCGCGGTCCGGATGGTGTACGGGTCGTCCTCAAAGTACCCCCCGTCTGCGGCGTAGCCGTTGCTGGTGTCCGTGGGGAGCACGGTGACGGCATACCAGCTCAACAGCTCGCTCATGACCTCCTCGGTGGTCTTCTTGTCGCACACCAGGTTGACGGCCGCGCCGCAGCCGTTCAGCGCGCCGCACAGGGAGCCGAACCCGGCCACGCCGCCGCCGCCGTACCCCATCATGCCGCAGGGCACCTTGTCAAAGGGATGGCCGGCCGCGTCGGCCAGCGCACCGACAATCGCCGAGAAGGCCCCCTCGCAGCAATGGCCTTTGGAATAGTGGCGGTGCGCCCGCTTCCGGATGTCCTCCGGATCCAGGGCAGCATAGGACCAGGGCAGGGGCGGCATCGCCGGTTCGGATGCCGGCGCAGGGGGAGCCTCCGCCGAGGCCCTGCCGACCACCAGACCGCCCAGCCCCGCCGCCCCCAAGACGCCCGTGTGAATGCCCAGATTTCCCAAAAACTGACGACGGTCGGAAGACTGCATGAGTACTCCTTATGCGCGCATTCAGCGGCGGCGCGTCTGCCTCGATGCGCCTGAAACCCCGGCCATTCGCGGAGTTTCCCGCCGCAACCTAATGAGAACGCCTCTAATTTAGCACAAGCGCGTCCCCTCGCGTAAAGTGCCGCCTCTGTGGCGGGTCAGGCGGGGATGGGAGTTATGGGAAGTATGGGAAGTAGGGGAGGCTGGGAAGCGATGGGCTTCAGCGGGTCACCGCCCGGAGGCGGGAATTCTGCCTATGAAATGAGGGTTGCGGGAGGGCTGGAAATGTAGACGCGGCATCTTGCCGCGTTCTTGGGGTTTTCGTTGGCCCAAAGAACGCGGCAAGATGCCGTGTCTACTTTGTGGGCGCTCTCGCTGGCTTACTTCATTGCCAAGGAGCGGAGCGGCTGTGGCAATCTCGTTCCCGCCCCGGCTTCGGTTCTCACAACGTCTTATCCGGCGATCAGGGCTCTTCCCTCATCGGTGTTCATCGCCGTTCATCGGTGGTTCCGTCCCGTTTGTCCGGGGCTTGGGCGGCGGAGTATGATTTCGGCATGGAATACTGCATCGAAACGGAGGCCCTGACGAAGCTGTACGGGGAGTTCCGCGCGGTGGACGGGTTGTGCCTGCGCGTGGAGAAGGGGTGTTTCTACGGGTTTCTGGGGCCGAACGGGGCGGGGAAGTCCACGACGATCAAGATGCTGACGGGGATCACGCTGCCGAGTTCGGGGTCGGCGCGGCTGCTGGGGCTGGACCTGGCGCGGCGGGGGCTGGAGATCAAGCGGCGGATCGGCGTGGTTCCGGAGGATTTGGGGCTGTTCGACCACCTGACGGCGCGGGAGTATCTGGGGTTCGTCGGCCGGATGCACGGGCTGCCGAAGGAGGTGGTCCTGCGGCGTTCGGGGGAGCTGCTGGACCTGCTGGGGCTGGCGGAGGCGGAGAAGACGCTGACGCTGGAGTACTCGCACGGGATGCGGAAGAAGCTGGCCTTTGCCGCGGCGATCCTGCACGACCCGGAGCTGCTGTTCCTGGACGAGCCCTTTGAGGGGATTGACGCGATCTCCTCGCGGACGATCCGGCAGGTGCTGGACCAGATCCGCCGGCGGGGGGCCTCGATCTTCCTGACGTCGCACATTCTGGAGATTGTGGAGCGGCTCTGCACGCATGTGGGGATCATCCAGTCGGGCCGCCTCGTGAGCCAGGGCACGCTGGAGGAGCTGACGCGGGACCGGTCGCTGGAGGAGGCCTTCCTGGCGGCGGCGGAGAGTCCGGCCAACGGACAGGCCAGCCTGTCCTGGCTGGGTTCGTGATGGTCGCACGTCAGGCCGCCGCGCTGGTCGCCCTGCGGTGGCGGCTTTTCCTGCGGGCGTGGACCCTCAAGAAGACCGTCAGCTCCATCATCGTGGTCACCTTCTACGCCACCCTGGTGATCTTCCTGTCGGGGCTGGCCACGGTGGGGTTCTACGCCCTGGCGGCCCATGGGCTGGGCAAGGCGGACTCCGTCGCCGGATGGCTGGCCCTGATGGACATTCCGGCGGGCCTCTTCTCCCTGCTGTGGATGTGGGGGCTGCTGCTGGAGCTGCAGCGGTCGGACCTGCTCGACCTGAAGAAGTTCATGCACCTGCCCGTGTCCCCCGGCATGATCCATGGAATTAACTTCACGGCCTCGCTGGCGGGGCCGCTGGTGCTGGGGTCCATCCCCCCGCTGCTGGGGCTCCTCGCGGGGCTGGGACAGCGGTACGGCTGGGGGGCCGTGCTGCCGGGGGCGGCGGTGGCCGCCGGGTTCATCGTGATGCTGGAGGCGTGGGCGCACTACTTCCGGGGGTGGATGGCCCTGGTGATGGAGGACAAGCGGAAGCGCCAGCTCGTGTTCGCCGTGCTTCCGCTGACCTTTGTGCTGCTCGCGCAGCTGCCCAGCCTGCTCTCGCACCTGCTGCGCGAGGGCATGGACCCGCAGGACACGGCGATGCTCCTGCAAGGGGAGGCCGGGAGGTGGTTCGAGGAGGGGCACACGGTGATGCCCCTGGGTTGGGCGGCCCTGGGCCTGCGGGCCGCGGCGGACGGCAACGCGGCGGGCGTGCTGTCGGTGCTGGCGCTTGAGGGGCTTGTGACGGCGCTCGGGCTGGCGCTGGGGCTGCGGTCCACGCTGGCCTACTACGCCGGCGAGGCGTCGAACGGAAAGGCGGCCCGGAAAACGGCGGCAACGCCGGCGACCCCGGACGCACTCCCCGTCACGCTGCGTCCCCTGCCCCTCTTGAGCGGCGAAACCGCCGCGCTGGCGCGCGCCTTCTTCCACTCCAACCTTCGCCACCCCTCCATCCGCATCCAGCTCATCATGCCGCTGTGCGTGGGCGCGCTGCTGTTCGCCATGTACCACACCGGGGCCTACGGCGACCTGGGCGGCAACGAGCGGGTATGGATGCCCACGGCCCTGATCGTGTGGCCGTTCCTCAATTTCGCCGTGCCCCTGCTCAACGTCTTCGGGGCCGACGGCAGCGGGTTCCGCGGCCTGATGCTCCTGCCCGCGCCGCGGCGCGCCTTTCTGCTGGCGAAGCACCTGGCCTTCCTGCCCTTCATGGCGGGGCTGTCCGGGGTCTTCTGCCTGGCGGGGATGCTGCTGCCCGGCGGCGGCCCGGCCACGGCCGCCCTGTCCATGGTGAACGTCGCCTACCTCTACTGCGGCTTCTGCGCCGTGAGCTGCTGGACCTCGGTGCTCCTCCCCTTCCGCATGGGGCGCAACCTCATGCGCGCCAAAGGCAACCGCACGGCCTTCTCCCTGACGGGGCTTGTGTCGCTGGCGGTGATCTCGGCGCTGTTCACGCCGACAGGGCTCGTGCTGAACGGGTACGCCCGGGGGCTGGGGTTCGCGCCGGTGCTGGCGGTTTCGGCGGCTCTGGCGGCGGCGGCGGGCCTCGCCTACCGCTGGTGCCTCGTGCGGGCGGGCGACCTCCTGCACACGCGCGAAACCGCCGTCCTGGAGGCCCTGCTCCGCCGCGACGACGAGTAGCGGCTCCGGCGGAGACTCCCGCGGCCCAAGGCCGCCGGGACAGCGGCGCTACGGAACAGCCCCCGTCAGCCCGCCCCCGTACCGCCAGCGTCTCGCTGGCCTTGTCTTCAGCCCGCCACCAGTTTGGCTCGCACCCATCTTTATCCGGCCATCAGGGTTGACAGGACTCCGTGCCATGGCGGCAGCGTGCCGGCGAGGAAGTTCACATGGATGGACAGGATGGGCAGGATAAGAAAGATAATCCTGTCCATCCTGTCCATCCATGTCAATTCTTTCCGGACGTCGGTGTGGACAAGCCCGAAGACAAGGCCGCCGGGACGGCGGCGCTACGGAACAGCCCCGTCAGCCCGCCCCCGTACCGCCAGCGTCTCGCTGGCCCTGTCTTCAGCCTCGCCACCGGTTTGGCTCGCACCCATCTTTATCCCGCCATCAGGGTTGACAGGACTCCGTGCCATGGCGGCAGGGTGATGGGGAGGGAGTTCACATGGATGGACAGGATGGGCAGGATAAGAAAGATAATCCTGTCCATCCTGTTTATCCATGTCAATTCTTTCCGGACGTCGGTGTGGACAAGTGCGAAGACAAGGCCGCCGGGACGGCGGCGGTACGGAACAGCCCCGTCTGCCCCCCCCCGTACCGCCAGCGTCTCGCTGGCCTTGTCTTCAGCCTCGCCACCGGTTTGGCTCGCACCCATCTTTATCCGGCCATCAGGGTTGACAGGACTCCGTGCCATGGCGGCAGCGTGCCGGCGAGGAAGTTCACATGGATGAACAGGATGGACAGGATAAGAAGACGAATCCTGTGCATCCTGTTTATCCATGTCGATTCTTTCCGGACGTCGGTGTGGACAAGCCCGAAGACAAGGCCGCCGGGACGGCGGCGCTACGGAACAGCCCCGTCTGCCCGCCGCCGTGGCGCGGGCGTCACGCCTGCCCTGTCTACTTTCTGGCCACCGTGCGAGACGGCCATGCCGTAACCGAAGAGGGCGCGGCAAGCAGCGCCCCTACCCGCCCAGGCTTTGGGCGCCTGCGGGAACTGGGGGCCGTGCCGCACACCAAAAGGGCGCGGCAAGCAGCGCCCCTACCCGCCCAGACCTTGGGCCTTCGGGAAGATGCGGGGCCATTCTCCTGTGAATGCGCGGATTCGGGCTTTTCCGGTGCGCCGCGCGAATTGCATTCCGCGCGGCGGAGGGCCTATCATAACGGCCCAAAGCCCCCCTCTCCGCCGGGGTGTTGGAGCCGCGCGAACCGCGCAGTTTCCCGGCGGACTCCCGCACCACCATTCCGGCAGGGGGGCGGTATTACCCGCGGGCGGCGCCCCGCGGCGGGCAGGAAACGCGTGACATGAGAAGAGACATCGTCCACGAGGGCGCGACAAACCTGAAGTACGAGATCCGGGAGATCGTCGGCGTGGCCCGGGAGGTCCGGGGCCTCGGCCAGCCGGTCACCTGGGAGAACATCGGCGACCCGATCGAGAAGGGCGAGGTGCTCGCCCCGTGGATCCGGGACATCCTGCACGAGCTGCTGGACCAGCCGAAGTCTTTCGGCTACTGCGACACGGCGGGGGTGCCCGACACGCGGGCCTTCCTGGCGGACCTGGTGAACCAGCGGGAGGGCGGCGCGCAGATCACGCCGGAGGACCTGCTGTTCTTCAACGGCGTGGGCGACGCCGTGGCGCGGGTGTACGGGTTCCTCAAGCGCGAGGCGCGCATCCTGGGGCCGTCGCCGGCCTACAGCACGCACTCGTCCGCCGAGGGCGCGCACTCGGGCTACAGCCACGTCACCTACGACCTGGACCCGCACAACGGCTGGATGCCGAACGTGGACGACATCCGGAACAAGGTGAAGTACAACGACGCCATCGCGGGCATCCTGCTGCTGTCGCCGGACAACCCGACGGGGGCGGTCTATCCGCGCGGGGTGCTGGACGAGATCGTGAAGATCGCGCGGGAGCACGACCTGTTCATCATCGCGGACGAGATTTACGCGCACATCACCTACCCCGGCCAGCCGCACCTGCACCTGAGCCAGTGGGTGCAGGACGTGCCCGGCATCGCCATGCGCGGCATCAGCAAGGAGTACCCCTGGCCCGGCGCGCGCTGCGGCTGGATCGAGATCGTCAACCGCCGGCGCGACGCCAACTTCGCCACCTACGCGGAGAGCCTGCTGGCGGCCAAGCGCCTGGAGGTCTGCTCAACCACCCTGCCGCAGATGTCCATCCCCCGCGTGTTCGGCGACCCGCGCTACAAGGACCACCTCGCCCGCCGCGCGGGCATCTTCGCCGCGCGCGCCGAGGAGGCCGTCCGCGCCTTCGACGGCTGCGACGCCGTCATCGTCAACAAGCCGGGCGGCGCGTTCTACCTGACCGTCATGTTCAAGGACGGCGTCCTCAACGGGCGGCAGACGCTGCCCATTGAGAACCCCGCCGTGCGGGAGCGCATCGGCGAGCTGGTGAAGAACGTCTCGGTGGACAAGCGCTTCGTCTATTACCTCATGGGCGCCACGGGCATCGTGGTCGTCCCCCTCAGCGGGTTCCAGTGCGTCCACAACGGCTTCCGCGTCACCCTCCTGGAGAGCGACGACGAGAAGCGCGCGTGGATTTTCCGGACCCTGCGCGGGGCGGTGGACCAGTACACGGGCGGATGACCCGCCCCCAACCGGAGGCCGGACATGCAGACCCTCGCCGTCACGGTGAACGGGGAGCGCCGGGAGGCGCCTGCGGGCGCGACCGTGCTCTCGCTTCTGGAGTCCCTGGCGCTGGACCCGGCCCATGTGGTCGTCGAGCGCAACGGGGAAATCCTGCGGCGGGAGGATTTCTCCGCCACCCCCCTCGCGGAGGACGACGCCCTCGAGGTGATCCGCTTTGTGGGGGGCGGGTGATGACCCACGCGGAACGCATGCGGCGCTTCGATGCCGCCGACCTCTATGTCGTCATCACGGAGGCGCACTGCGCCGGACGCACGGCCCTGGAGGTGCTGGACGCCTGCCTCGAAGCCGGGGTCACGCTGGTGCAGATGCGCGAGAAGGACCGCTCCGGAAAGGAGCTGACGGCGCTCGGCCGGGAGTTCCGCGCGCGCACCCGCGCCGCGGGCGCCCTGCTCATCGTGGACGACCGGGTGGATGTCGCGCTGGCCGTGGACGCCGACGGCGTCCACCTCGGCCAGGACGACCTGCCCCTCGCCGACGCGCGGCGCGTCGCCCCGGAGCTCATCTTGGGCGCTTCGAGCCACAACGTGGAGGAGGCGCTGGCCGCCCAGGAGGCGGGGGCCAGCTACGTCAACATCGGCCCCGTTTTCGCCACGCAGACCAAGTCCGTGCCCACGGGCGTGGTGGGGCCGGAGATGATTGACGCCATCCGCCCGCACCTGCGCGTCCCCTTCACCTGCATGGGCGGCATCAAGGCCGGCAACATCGGCCGGATCCTCGCGCGCGGCGCGCGCCATTGCGCCGTCGTCACCGCAGTCACCGCCGCCCCCGACCCCCGCGCCGCCGCCGAGGAACTCCGCGCGCTCATCCGACGTCACCGCGCCGGAGAGGCGTAGCCTTCGCGCACCGCCGCCGTCCGGCGGGGCTCAGCGCGCGCCCCCGCCGCGAATCGCCCCCTTGATCCACAGCAACTGGTCCAATACCCCGAGATTCCTGCAGGCTTTGAGCAGTTCGACGCGGCGGATTTCGGCCCGGGCGCGGCGGCGTTTTCCGGAGGCGTCGCGGCGCTCTCCGTCGGTGAGGGGGCTGTCTTCCCCCAGGGCGGCGGCGTAGGCCTTCAGGAAGCGCCGGCCCGTCTCGGGGCTCTTCTGCTCAAGCTCCATGTCGGTGCGGCCGGGGACCAGTCCCAGCTCCGTCATCTCATCGGTGAACCGGCGGAGCCGGTCCACGCGCATCTCGAAGGTGTTGCGCCCGTCCCGGGTGCGCCAGTCGAAGGTGGGGGCGCCGTCGGCCATCTCGATGTCGAACTCGTTCCTGCGCCACCACATGTCGGAGTTCCCCACCTGGAAGGTGGTGGCGCTGACAACGCAGTCAATCCAGTCCCGGTTGTCGCGCATGAAGCGCAGGGTCTCCTGGAAATGCTCCTCCGTCTCCGGGGGGAAGCCGAGGATGATGTTGAGCTCGGTGCGGATGCCGGCGTCGTGGCACGCGCGGATGAAGGCGGCGCCGCTCTCCGCCGTGTGGTACTTGTTCATGCGGCGCAGGGTGTGGGTGCAGCCGCTTTCGAGGCCCACAATGGCCACGGTGAGCCCGGACCGGCGCAGTTTCCGGAAGAGCTCGGGCCTCATGCCGCGGTGCGCCATGAGGTTGCCGCCGTACTTGACGTCAATCCCGCGGCGCAGAATCTCGTCGGCCTTCGCCTCCAGCGCCTGGACGCTCCCGTTCATCAGGGGGTCGTTGTAGATGAAGAAGTCGGTGTCATAGCGCTCCTTGAGCCAGGCAAGCTCGTCCACCTGGTGGGCGGCGGACCGGGTGCGGAACCCGGGCGTGCGGTGGCGGTCATTGCAGAAGACGCAGCGGCCGATGCACCCGCGGCTGCCCATGAGGGGCAGGTCGGGCACCTCGTAGAGCGGCAGGTCCGTCTCCTCAAAGGTCGGCCAGGGAATCTCGTCCAGATTGTCGGCGAGGGGCCGGGGGGACGTGAGCCGCCAGCCGTCGCCGTGGGGCAGGTAGAGCCCGGGCACCTCCTCCAGGTTCTGGCATCCCCGGGCCAGGACGTCCCGCAGCGTGTGCTCCCCCTCCCCCTTGCAGATGGCGTCGGCGAGGGACGGGTCAATGCCGTGCAGGTCGCTCTCGTAGTACACGGCATAGCCGCCGAAGAGAATCTTCTTGCGGGGGAAGCGCTCGCGTACGCGCCGCGCCATCATCAGGGTGAGTTCCCGGTTTGTGGCGGTCAGCGAGAAGCCGACCACGTCCCCCTCGATCTCCTCCACGTCCAGGAAGGCCGACAGGAAGCGCATGTCCCCCTGGAGCCAGGCCTGGTGGTAGCGCGACTCGGTCCAGAACTCGCCCAGGCCAAGGCGGCGGCACAGGTCGAAGAGGCGGATGTTGTAGTCCAGATACTGGACGCGGCAGCCGAGGGAGCGCGCGGTCTGGCAGACATAGGCCGTGGCGCAGGACGGCTCCCGCGAGTCCCATTTCGGCATCAGGATGATGGTCACATCGGCGGGCATGAAATCCTCCGTTCCCAACGGAGTCTAGGGGGGTTTCCGCTGGAATGTCAACCCCCTCCGCCGCCGTTATGCCAATTGGCGGGCCTGTCGTCCGGTGGTTCGCGCCGTATCGGCCGCCCTCTTGACACCCCGGGGGGAAAGGTGGTACCATTGGGTGACTTGACAAAGTGCAAGCGGTAGAGGAATGCTTTTTTTTGCGTTTCTTGCACTACCCCGGCCGCACGGTCGGCGCGTAAGCTCCTGATATGACTGGGACTTGCGCCTTTTTTTGTCTGTGAAGTCCAGGAAGGATGCGTCCTGCCAGTGAAGGTTTCGCGGGAAACAATCAACCAAGTGCGCGCAGCGGTGGACATTGTGGAGGTTATCGGCGCGCGCATTTCGCTGAACCCGTCGGGCGGGGAGCGCTACAAGGCCCTTTCCCCGTTCACCAACGAGAAGACGCCGTCCTTCATCGTGAGCCGCGACCGCCAGATGTTTCACTGTTTCAGCAGCGGGCGGGGCGGGGACGTGATCAGCTTCCTGATGGAGTTTGAGGGGCTGAGCTTTGCGGAGGCCCTGCGCAAACTGGCGGACCAGGCGGGCATCCCGCTGGCCCCGGCATCGGAGCAGGACGACCGGGAGGAATACCTGCGGACGCAGCTGCTGGAGCTGGGCCGCTTTGCGGCGGATTTCTACAAGCGGCTGCTCGCGGAGCCGCTGGCGGGCGCGCCGGGCAGGGACTATCTGGCGAAGCGCGCGTTGAAGCCCGAAACCGTGGCCAAGTTCGGCCTGGGCTACGCGCCGGACCAGTGGGACACGCTGGTCTCGGCGGCGCTGAAACGCCAGTTTAAGAATTATGTGCTGGAGGCGTCGGGGCTGTTCCGCCGGGGGGAGTCGGGCGGGCGCGGCCTGTATGACTTCTTCCGAAACCGGGTGATTTTCCCGATCCGGGACATTTCGGGGAACGTGGTCGCCTTCGGCGGGCGGGACCTGGGCCAGAGCCCGGCGAAGTACATCAACTCACCGGAGACGGCGGTCTATAAGAAGAGCAAGGTGCTCTACGGGTTGCATGAGGCGCGGGAGGGCATCCGGGCGGAGAAGTGCGCGGTGCTGGTGGAGGGCTATTTCGACCTGCTGCGCTGCTTTGACGCGGGGATCACGAACGTGGTGGCCACCTGCGGCACGGCGCTGACGGAGCAGCAGGCCGCCCTGATCCGGCGCTACGCGCCAAAGGTGGTGCTGGTGTATGACGGGGACGCGGCGGGGGTGAAGGCGGCGCTGCGGGGCAGCGGGGTGCTGACGGCGGCGGGGCTGGAGGTGACGGCGCTGGCGCTCCCGGACAACAAGGACCCGGACGACTTCATCCGGGCCGACGGGGCGGACCGGTTCCGGGAGATGGTGAAGAATGCGCCGGATTTCGTGGCGTTCTACGCGCGCATGAACCGGGACCGCGCGGTGACGGTGGAGGGGCGCACGGAGGTGGCCCGGGAACTTTTCGAGATGATCCGGCATGTGACGGACCGGATGAAGGTGGACGGCTACCTCAACGAGATCGAGCGGGCGCTGGGCCTCCAGCCCTGGTCGTCGCGGCGCGAGTTTGAGCGGGTGGCGGCGGAGCGGGAGCGCGGCCCGGCGGCCGCGGCTTCGGGCGGGCGCACGGCGGCGGCCCCGGCGGAACGCCCCGCACTACACCGGGACGATGTGGAGTTTCTGGCGGCGGTGCTGGCCCACCCGGCGCTGCTGCGCCGGGCGGCGGAGGCCTGCGCGGGCCTGACCCTGCCGGAATCGCCCTTCACGGAGGCGCTGCGGGCGCTGTTTGCGGCGGGCGGGGCGACCCCGGCGGCCGCCGACGGGCTGGAATCGGACACGGCGAAGGCGCTGTGGTCCGGGGCGATGGTGGACGAGCCGCCGGCCGCGGACCGGGCGGAGGAGGTGGTGACGCAGCGGGTCACATCACTGGTCCGCGACGCGATCCGGCGGGAGTCCGAGGGGCTTCTGGCGGAAATCGCCCGGGCGGACCGGGACAAGGACTGGTCGGCGCTGCGGCGGCTGCAGCAGCGGAAAATAGAGCTTGACCGGCGGCGGGACGGACTTCCCGCGGCCTAAGAGGGACATGGCGCGGTTTGGCGCGAAACGCCCGGCCCGCCCCAGCGGACATCAACCACGCTTCTGAGGTGAACATGACGGCAAAGAGCAAGACCCCCGGCAAGAAATTCGACCCGAAGCAGGCGCAGCAAACCCTGGCGGCCGCCAAGTCCCGGGGAAAGCTGTCCCTGGACGAGATGGACAAGATTCTGCCGGAAGACGCGGGGGCGGAGGAGATTGACCGGGTCATGATCTCGCTGTGCAACGCGGACCTGGACCTGGAAGAGGCGGCGGCGCCCGCGCCGGCGCCCGCGCCCGCCGGCGGCAACGGCAAGGCGGCGGCAAAAGAGGCGCCGAAGAAGGACCTGGCCCTGCAGAAAACGCTGGAGCGGGCGGACGACCCGGTGCGCATGTACCTGCGCGAAATGGGCCGGGTGCCCCTGCTGACAAAGGACCAGGAGGTCGCGATCGCGAAGCGGATCGAGGCGGCGGAGACGGAGCTGATCGAGGTGATCCTGGGCACGCCGTACACGGTGAAGGAGGTGCAGATGCTCGCGGCGCGCATCCTGGCGGGCCGCCTGAACTTTGTGAACATCACGGACGAGGAGGAGCCCCGGTTCCACCACCGCTTCGTGAAGGACCTGCCGGTGTTCATGGAGCAGATCGGCGACCTGGAGGCGGACATCGAGTCGCAGGAGAAGCGGCTGCGCCGGTCCAACCTGTCAGCGAAAAGCATGGAGAACATCGAGGAGCGCATCCGGGAGTTCCGCGACAAGCAGGGCGGCATCATCCGCGAGTTCCGGCTGAAGCCGCGCGAGATCATGAAGATCGGGCGGCGGATCAAGGGGCTCAAGCGCCGCATCCTGAACGCTACGCTGGAGATTGACACGATCACGCGCAAGATCGGCCTGAGCGCCGAGGATATCCACAAAATCAGCGCGCAGGCGCGCAGGCGCCCCCGCATCCTGCCGGAGATGGGCATTGACAAGGGCGACCTGGCCGAGGCGGAGCGCCGCCTGAACGTGGCCCAGCGCAAGATAGACCAGATCGGGAAGGACTCGCACCTGGACCCGGCGCAGATCAACGAGCTGATTGACGTCATCGCGAAGAAGGAGGACAAGATCTACCAGGCGAAGATGGAGCTGGTGGAGGCCAACCTCCGGCTGGTCGTGAGCATCGGCAAGAAGTACACGAACCGCGGCATGTCCTTCCTCGACCTGATCCAGGAGGGGAACATCGGCCTGATGAAGGCGGTGGACAAGTTCGAGTACCAGCGGGGCTACAAGTTCAGCACCTACGCGACGTGGTGGATCCGGCAGGCGATCACGCGGTCCATCGCGGACCAGGCGCGCACGATCCGCATCCCGGTCCACATGATCGAGTCCATCAACAAGCTGATGCGGACCCAGCGCAAGCTGGTGCAGACCTACGGCCGCGAGCCCACGGCGGACGAGATCGCGCACGCCATGGAGATGACGACGGACAAGGTGCGCGGCATCCTCAAGATCGCGCAGGAGGCCATCAGCATCGAGACGCCCATCGGCGACGAGGGCGACTCCAGCTTCGGCGACTTCATCCCCGACGTGACGGCGGAGAACCCGGCGAACAACACGGCCTTCGAGGTGTTCAAGGAGCGCCTGACCGAGGTGCTGCACACGCTCACGGAGCGCGAGCGCATGGTGATCATCCTGCGCTTCGGCATCGGCGACGGGTACCCCCGCACGCTGGAGGAGGTCGGCAGCGTGTTCAACGTGACCCGCGAGCGCGTCCGCCAGATCGAGGCGAAGGCCATCCGCAAACTGCGCCACCACACGCGGGCGCAGAAGCTCATGCCCTTCCTCGACTGGAGCCTGCGCCACTCCTGAGCGGGGCGGGGCGTCAGGCGGACGGCGCCATGCGCCCCATCACCTCGTCCATCTGCGCCGTGCCGATGAAGCCGATGGTCATGGCGTCCACGCCGATCTCCGCCGCGAAGCGGAAGGACTCCTCCATCTTCGCGACGACCTCGGGCTTGCCCTCGCCGAGGATCTTCATGCCGAGGAGGCCCTTGCCCGCCGCGCGCACGCGCCTCAGGATGCCCGCCACGGCCTCCGGGGGGCCGTCCATGTTGACACCGAAGGGGTTGATCCGGGCGAGAACCACGTCCACCCACGGCTCGTCGGGCACGCGCTCGAGGGCCTGGAGGCTGTGGCAGGACAGGCCGTGGGCGCGGATGTGGCCCTTCGCCTTGGCCTCCGCCAGCACGTCCATCGCGCCGCGCAGGGTCTCCGGCCAGTTCTCCTCGCCGTTGCGGACACAGTGCATGAGCACGACGTCAATGCGGTCGGTGGACAGCTCGCCGCGCATGCGCTCGAGGTCGCGGCGGACGGCCTCCGGCTCGCGGGACCACACCTTGCTCAGGAGCATGACCTCGTCGCGCGGGATGGACCGCCGCATGGCCTCGCTCATGTAGTGGTGCGACCCGTAGCGGTCGGCCATGTCAAAGTAGCGGATGCCCTGCCGGTAGGCGTGCTCCAGCATGCCCACATACTCCGAGCCGCTCATGGCCATGCTCTGCGACGTGATGCCGGGCGCGCTGCCGCGCACGCCGGTGCCCACGCCGAGATAGGTGCAGGAGATGCCGGTCTTTCCCAGGGTCCGCATGTCGGTCGGCCTGGGGAGGGCCGCCGCCTCGCCGCGCGCGCCGGGCATCATCGCCGCCGCCGCCAGCGCCCCCGCCGTCCCCTTCAGAAAGCCGCGCCGGTCCATGTCGTTCATGCCGTTCTCCTTTCGCGCCCGCGTGGGGGCGCCTAGTTTCTTGCCGCCAGCAGGCCGGCGCTCCCGGCCTTCAACTCCTCCAGCTGCCGCTCCTGCTCGTCCGAGAAGGAGCCGAGCCGCTGGCCGTAGGCGTCGAGCCAGATGACCAGACGCTCCCGCTCCTCTGCGGAGAGGGAGACATTGTAATGGCCTTTGGGGGCGTCCAGCAGCGCGAGAATCGGGCTGGTGGAGGCGGGGCCGGTGCCCTCGATGGAGTAGCCGCGCAGGTATCCCTCGCGCACGTTGTCCACGAGGCTCGGCTTGCCGTAGCCGCAGAGGGCCTCGTAGGACTTTTCCGGGGTGAGCCGGAAGCGCGCCGCGCGCTTGTCCTCCCCCTTGGGGCTGTGGCAGGACACGCAGTGTGTGTCGAGCACGGGCTGCACCAGCCGGTCGTAGCGGAAGGGCCAGGTGCCGTCGGGCCCCGGCGTGACGCGGGACGGTTCGCGGCGCGCGGCGGCGAAGGCCTGCGCGGGGGGCGCGGTCATGCGGTGCTCGTGGCAGCCGACGCAGCTCAGGGTCTGGCCGGGCTGCACGTGGACGGCGCCGCGCATGGTCTGCACGGCCACGCCCCGGTCGTCCAGCGCCTGGAAGAACATGGTCACCCCGGCGGGCACGCGGAAATGCGCGGAGCCGTCGGGCTCCACGGGCACGGTGCCGAGGACGCACTTGCCCGGGTCGTCGGCCATGATGCCCATGGGGGGAAAGTTCATGGTGGGGTGGGTCTTCGCGGGCACGGCGACGATGCGCAGGGCCTTGATGTCCCCCGGCTTAACGGTGGTCAGCCCCTCGCAGACGTTCGCCACGAGGAAGCTCCCCTCCTTCGGCGCGTCGGCGCGCACGGTGCCGGCCAGCGCGGGGGGCATGGGGCGCGCGGCCACGGGCAGGGGCCACTCGCAGGCAAACTTCGGATCGCGGTGGAGCAGCTCCAGCTGGCCGCTGTCCGCGTCGTAGAGGTAGAGGCCCATGTCGTTGTCGGGGCGCTGCTGCGGGTAGGTGGGGGTGGGCACCAGCCCCCACGCCACGAGGTACAGCCGCTCGGAGAGGGGCCACGGGCTGCCGTAGTAGGTGGCGGGCCAGCCCTCGATCTCGGGGAAGACCACCTCGGGCGTGAGGCGTTTGATGGGGTCGGTCCCCTCGGTGCCGACGGTCGGGTCGAGCAGCGCGAGGCTGCCCATGGTCTGCGCGTGGTGGGCGGACCCGGTGAAAACGATTTTGTTGGACCCCGGCACGCACTGGGGCTCGAAGGTGCAGTGGGGCGAATGGGTGTAGTTCTTGTACACGATGCGGGTGTTTGTGCCGTCGGGGTGGATGGACCACAGGCTCATGAAGGGCATGTTCCACCGGTCCACATAGTCCCAGCGGGAGTAGAGGATGGAGCCGTCGTGCGCCACGCTGGGCGTCCACTCGAACATCTCAAAGGGGGAGATGGCGTTGAGCCCCGTGCCGTCGGTTTCCATGGTGTGCAGGGTGTACACCGCCACGGGCCGCTCCGGGCCGCCGCCGCAGCGCACATAGCAGTCCGGCAGGGCCGGCTCCTCCAGCGTGCGGGCCGCCGTGTCGGCGCCGGCCTGCACAAACTGGCCGCGGCGCGTGGAGAGAAAGATGATCCGGCCGTCGGGCAGGTAGCGCGCGTCGAAGTCGTCGTATTTTCCGCGCGTAAGCTGCCGCAGCCCCGTGCCGTCGAGGTTCATCTCGTAGACATGGTAGAAGGCGTCCTCGGGAACGTTTGCCTTGTTCAGCTTGTCCGGATGGTCCGACAGGCCGGGATAATGCTTGCACCACGCGAAGAGCACCTTGGTCCCGTCGAAGGAGAGGGAGGGGCGCATGAAGCTGCCGGGCTCGGTGAAGGCGTCCGACAGGCACACGAGCTCGGGCGCGCCGTCGCGGAACCCGCGCATGCGGTAAAGCCCGCCGCCGGGCCGGGAGAACCACCCGTAGTGCTGGTCGGACATGTGGTTGAAGGAGCCGGGCACGCGCTTGGCGAAGAGGATCTCGTCGAAGTTCAGCAGGGGGTCCATGAGCAGCAGGCCCCGCTGGATCCACCGCACCTCGTTGAACAGCGCGGCGTCGGGGGCGGCCCCGGCGAGCTTTTCGATCTTCCGCTCCGCGCGCGACAGCATTTTGGAGAGGCGCCCCGCGTCCAGCCCCTCCCCCGCACGCATCAGGATGAGTTCATGGCAGCGCCGGACGGCGCGGTCCAGATGCTCTGTGAAGTCCGGGGCGGGGGGCTCCGTCTGCGTGTGGTCCACGGACCACTGCGACACGCCGCTCTGCGTCGCCGGGCGGCGGAGGGCGATGTTCGCCGACGGGTCCGCCTGGGCAAACACCTCGACCTCGTCGAGATGGAGGAAGGTCTCGCCGCGCAGGGCCACGCGCACAAAGCGCGCGGGAGCGCCGCCCAGGGACGCGGCCAGCGGCTTGCCGTCCGTGAACCCGTAGAACACGGTTCCGGTGTGTGTGTAGACGTCCGACCAGGTCTGGCCGTCGCTGGAGGTTTGGATGATGACGCTGTTGCAGCGGTCGGGCGCGTCGCACCGGTTCCAGAGCAGCACGCGGTCCAGGGGCGTCTCCGCGCCCAAGTCCACCTGCCACCACGGGTCGGCCTCGCCGCCCGTGTGGAAGCCCCACTTGCCGTCCTTCACGCCGTCGCAGCCGCCCAGGGCGTCCGTCTCGCGGGTGGCCGGAATCTTCGGCCCCTCAAACCGGTTGGCAAGCTGGACCTGCCAGTCGGCCTCGACCTGCGCGCGGAACCCGTCCGCCGCCGCGCCCAGGGCCGCAGCCTGCATCACGCACAGCGCCAGCATCCATCGCGTCATAACCGCCGGTCTCCGGTTGGCCGTCCTGCCGCCCCGTCCGGGTCTATCCTCTCATAATGGGTCGTCCCAGTCAACGCAGGGAGAATGTCCCCGCAGAGAAACGGAGGACACCGCGAAAAACAGGGGCAGGATTCGGGGCTACTCCCCTTCCCCGTCCGTTTCCCCCTCCTCATCGGGAGGCCCGGGGGCGTCCCCGCACGCAAGGGGCGGCGGAGGAAACTCAGGTCTCCGGGGACGGCGGGCGCTGAGAACCGCCCAGCCGAGGGCGCCGATGACGAGGAGGGCCACGGCGACCTGGCCGAGGGGGCCGCCCCAGGAGCGGCGGGCACGCAGGAGGGCCGTTTTTTCGGCGGCAAGATTGTCCTCTGTTTGGGCGAAGGTCCAGGGGCCGAGGGTGACGGTTCCGCCGGGCTCCAGGACATGCTCCGTGCCCCCGCGCGCAAGGGTGTAGCGCATGCGGGGGGGCTGCGGCAGGCGGCGGTAGCGCCAGGAGACGCCCTCGTCGCGCAGAAGAAGCCCCTCGCGCAGGCGCAGGAGCGCGCCGGTATGTGTCCGCACGAGGGCCGCCTGCACGGGGCTGCCTGAGGTGCCGACGGGCACGGCGGCGGGGGCGGCGCCGTCGAGCCGCAGGGCCGCGCCGCCGCCCAAGTCGAGCACGTCGCCCTCCTTCATGCGCGCGGAGGGCAGGCGGTCAGCACCGCGCCAGGCGGCCACCCGGGCCGCCCCCTCGCGCCAGGGCCGGACCAGCACGCGCACGGGAAGCGCGCCGGGATACTCGAAGAGCACGGGGTCATCGGCCCCGGCGGTGTTGGCGGGAATCTCCAACACCCGCTTCTCCTCCCCCTTTCGGACCCCGACACGCAGCACGGAAGTCTGGGCACCGTCTTCGGGCCGTTGAAGCAGCACATACTCCGCGCCGTCGGAGACGGTGCAGGCAGTTCCGGGCTCGAAGGACTGGAACCAGTGGACGCGGCGGACGTCGCGCACGCCCCAGCGCGCGGCGTCGAGCCCCGGCGGCGCTTCGGGAAGCACGGCTTCGGCGGCGGCCTCGTCCCTTGCCCACTGAAGATGAAACGCCGCCTCCGGCGTCAGAAAGGTCCACCGGCCCTCCTCCAGGAAAACGCCCTGGGTCCAGGGGGCGTCCGGCGCGGGGCGCCAGGAGAGCGCGGCCAGCGGCCTGCCGCCGGGTTCGGGGATGATCCCCGCCCAGGGGCCCACTTCGACCACGGTGCCCTCCCCTCCGGGCACGGGCACGGACTGTCCCGACTTCGCGGGAACTTCGACGGGCTCCGTCCCGGCCGCGCGCGCCTCGATCACCTCCAGGTCCGGGAGGCGCTCCATCACCTCGGCGCGCCGAAGCTCCAGCGCGAAACCCAGCCCCTCGGCGTCGAAGCGGCCGGAGGAGGGAAAGAGACGGCGGGCGGCGGCGGGGTTGTCGAAGGGAAGGAGGTCGGGCGACAGGCCGCGGTGGGGGGACGGGGTGAACCCCGCGCCCTCCCCGGCGGGGCGCACGGCGAGGCTTTCGCGGCCGCCGACGGCGACAGCCACCAGCCCGTCAAACGCGAGATGCCGGTTGGCAAGCCACGCCGCCCCGGAGAAGAGCGCTCCGAGGTAGAACAGGGCGGCGAACATTCTGGCCCATCGAAACATGCGCGGCATCCACGGAACCGGCGGACGGACGGGACACGGGCCTTTCAGCCCGCGGCGGGGGGAACGGGCGTCATCCCGGCGAACAGCCGCCGGAAGAGTCCCGTCACGCGGGCCTCCTGGTTCGGCCCGAACCAGCCCATCTGTCCCAGTTCGTAATTCTGGCTGTAAGGATACTGTCCGCCGGTGTTCCAATGGAAGCGGTCCGGCGGCGGGCCGGGAGGAAAGGGGCGCATGGACCCGACGGTCCCGCCCATGCAGAGCAGGGGCGCGCCGGGTCAGACGGCCGGGACCGCGTCCACCTCCATCTCAAAGAGCAGCTCGTCGCGGCAAATGTCGGTGTTGGCGGAAATGAGGGGCAGCGGGGCGATGCCGCGCGCCGCGAGGACGCGGTCCAGGGCGGGGGCGTCCTCCAGGCGCTTGAAATAGCCGATGCCGCGGCAGACGTCCTTCCAGTCCATCCCGCGGGAGGCGAGGATGGCGTGGACCACGTCGAGGGTGAGCCCCACCTGCCGGTCCATGTCCCCGATGAAGACGCTGTTGCCCGCGGGGTCTATGCTTGCCGTGCCGGAGACGGTAAGGAGGCGCCCGCCCCCCGCGGCAATCTCGACAGCCCGGCTGAAGGAGCTGCCGTAGTTCGGCGCGGGGCACTGGAGGGGCGACGGCACCAGGGCCACCTTCGCCCCGCGGACGGCAAGCACCCCGGCGGTGAGCGCGGCGCCGGCGGCGTTGGCCCCGCCGATGCCCGTGCTCGCGGGAACCAGCCGGTCAAAGACGCCATGGTCCCAGAAGAAGGCGGTGCGGACCTCGTTGAACTCGCGGTACCACTCCAGCATGGCATGGTTGTAGAACCAGGTGCGGGCGACATCCTCGAAGCCCAGCCCGGCGGCCTCCAGCCCGCGCTCCATGAGGGTGAACACGGCGCGGGTCTGGTCGCGGCGGGACAGGGAAAGGTCGCGGGGGACCAGCCCTCCCAGACGGCACCAGCGTACGCCGCCCCGGGTGAACACAGTGCCGACCACGGCGCCGTCCACCGTCACGGGGGCGGGGCGGACGCCGCTCACGGCCCAAACCTGCATTCCGCGCAGGGGCACTGCGGCGGAGCAGCCCTCGGTCACCCAGGTGACGGGCCAGGCGATGGTCCCGAAAGCCTTCTTGATGTCCGCCAGCGCCACGCCGGGCACGCCGAAAATCTCCATGGAGACCACATGGGCACCGAGTTTCCCGAGGCAGGCAGCCACCTCGCGGCCCAGCGCGGCGGGTGTCGTGCCCGGGGCCGGGTTTGCGGTCACGAACCACTCGCCTTCCACCGCGCCGCGGCGCACGGTCAGCGATTTTCCATCCTGCTCCGACGCGGTTTCGGACGCCGGTTTACTGCTATCCTTCATCACTGCTCCCGCCGGTCTTTCCGGCTTCCTGTTTCGGGCGCCGCCGCCGTCCGCAGCGCGCCCCCGGGGGCCGCGCTCCGGCGGCCCGGCAAGCCCGCCCTCCGGTGAAACACCGGACGGGCCGTCAAGTTCACAGGGATCCCACGTAGGCCGCCAGGTCCTTCAGCTCCTCCTCCGACAGGCCCGCCGTGTCCCCGTGCCGGTTGTCCTTGTTGTGGACCGTGAACACCTCCATGAGGGTGGCGGCGCGGCCGTCGTGCATGTAGGGGGCCGTGCGCCAGACCTCCACCAGGGTGGGCGTGTCCACGGGCTTGCCCGCGTCCAGCCCCAGCGTGGTGCCCAGGTCATGGATTTTGAGGTCCGAATAGAGCGGGGCCGGGTGGCAGGCGGCGCAGTGGGCGCGCTCGAACACGGCCTTGCCGCGCTCGGCGGCGGCGCCGAGTTTGCCGTTCTCCAGCAGGGGGCTGGGCACGGGCTTCAACGCCTTCAGGTAGGTGTCAATGGCCACGGAGTCCTCCTCGGGGCGCACGGCGAACTGGATGTGGCGGATGCCCGCGCGCACGGCGGTCTCGGCGGTGTCGCGCACGCCCAGGCCCATGGCCGGGGGCGTCTGGTGGGAAAGCAGCATGCTCTTCGTGTTCTTGGGGTTGCCGATGCCGTCGTTGAGCAGATCCCAGTTCAGCCCGTCCGCGCGCGCGCCCGGGTGGCAGCTGACGCAGCTCTGCCAGTGCTGGAAGCACAGGGCGGCGTCGTGGAAGTTGCGCTCGCCGGTGCGCTCGGGGGTGAGGGGGGCGCTGCCCAGCTCGATGCGGCCGGCGGTCCGGGCCGGGTTGGCGGAGGCCAGCTCCACCACGGCCAGGTCGTCGGTGAAATACTGGGCGGCCCACACCTTCGCGCCGTCGGTCCACAGGCCGCGCGGGCCGTTGCCCGCCAGCTTGATCCGTCGGCGCAGGGTGACGAGGAAGGACAGGTCGTTGGGCACGTCCTCCGGCTTCGCGGAGACCTCGGTGACCCGCTCGCCCGCGGCCACCTTGGCGAGGCGCTCGTGGAGTTTGGCGCGGTCAATCACGCTGATCTCGTGGGTGCCCGCATGGGCCACGAGAATCGAGGCGCCGTCGGGCGTGCAGACGACGCCCCGCGGGTTCGCCGCGCCCATGTCCACGTCGTCCAGCAGGACCGTGTTCACCAGCGCGCCCGCCGCGGTGTCAATGACCGTGAGGGCGTTGGTGTTCATCCAGCCGCGCTCAAGCTGGGTGGTCGGCATCTGGTAGCGCGCGAGGATGTGGGTGACATAGGCAAAGGCGCCGTCGGGGGAGATGCAGACGCCCCGGAGGCCGTTGCTGCCGTTGGGCAGGGCCAGCGTCGCGGTGACGGCGCGGGTGGCGGTGTCAATCACGGACACCGCGGACCCGGCGTAGTCGCCGTTGGACGGCCCGGCGGGCATGAGATTGGCCACGATCAGGCGCGCGCCGTCGGGCGTGACGGCGGCGGCAACGGGATCGCGCGTCACGGGAATCCTCGCGGCGACGGACTTGGCCGCCAGGTCCACAACGGCCACATCGTTGTTGAACCGGCAGCAGACGTAGAGCAGGGCGCCGTCGGGGCTGACCACCGGCGCGACGGGGGTGTGGCCCACGGCGATCTCGGCCTGCACCTTGCCGGAGGCGGCGTCCACGGCGCGCACGACGCCCGCGGGGACCGCGCCGGTCACGTACAGGGTCTTGCCGTCGGGCGACAGGGCGACGCCGCCGGGCGCGTCGGGCAGGTCAATCCGGCGGACGACCGTTCCCTTCTCCGCGTCCACCACGGCCACGGCGTTGGCCGTCGCCTCGGTGACGTAGAGGGTCTTGGCGGCCGCGGCCGCCGCGATGAACTCGGGCGAGCGGAAGCCGCCGTCGGCGGCCGCCGCGGCACCGCACAGCGAGAGGACCCCGATGCCCAAACACGCCGCCGAAACGGCCCAAGTTCCCCGAAAACGCCGCGTCTTGATCATGACCAATCCTTCCCTTGCCGGATTCAGTTCCGGTCGTAGACCTTTGTCTCCCTGTATACAGACTCGCGGTTGCGGATTTCCACCGCGCGCCGCCGTTCATACCGTTGTTCCCGCTCCTGGTCGAGCGGGCAGGCGACGAACCCGTCCATGTCCGCCCGGGGCCGCGCGCGGAGCTGGTCGCGGCCCGCCTTGATGATCTCCACCGCCTCCTTGTACGCCGCGCGGTCCTTCTTTTTCAAGCCCTGCACGCAGGGGCTGAGCCGGGGCCGCTCGAAGGCGATCTGGGGGCCGCGGTCCCGGGAAAAGTTCATCAGTTCCCGGAAGCGCACCCCGGTGAGTTTCGAGAGCCGGTCCACCTGCGCATCGTCCAGAGGACTGCGCCCCGCCAGGTTCTGCGGATAGGCTGAGGCGTATTCGGGATAGTAGGGCGCGTTGATGTCCACCCAGGTCACGATGCGGTCGAACTCCTCCGGGCTGAGCTCCACGCCCTCGTGCCCGTCGAGCAGCACGCGGACGAGTTTGCTGTCGTGGGAGCCCCAGGAGAGGGCGGGCTGCGTCTGCACCGGGCCGGCGCCCACGGCGGCGACGTATTTCTTCCGCCACAGCTCGTTGTAGGAGGCGTTGAACACCAGGTCGCGGTCCCCCGCCAGGGTGAGGACACTCCCGGCGTCCTTCCCGAAGTCGTGGCAGCGCACACAGTGGCGGTCGAAGACCGGCTGCACCTCGCGGGTGTAGCTGAAGGTGCGCGCGGGGCCGTGCCACCCGGTCAGGGTGTCCGGCGGGCGGTGCAGGGCGCGCGGCTGGGCGGACAGCAGGGACGGCGCCGAACCGAGCCGGTGCTCGTGGCAGCCCACGCAGCCCTGGGTCTCCCCGGGCTGGATGACCGTGCCGCTGCGCATGGACTGCACCATCATCCCCCGCCCGTCAAGCAGCTGAAAGTAAATGAAGGTGTCGGACGGCGCGGAGAAGTAGGCGGAGCCGTCCTCCTCCACGGGCACGGTGCCGAGGATGGTCTTGTTGTTGAAGTCGTGCCAGGCCATGGCGGGCGCGGCCTGCCCCTGCCCCTCCCACGGGGGGGCGGTCCAGTGGCGCTTTTCCGGGGAGGCCACCACGCGCAGCCACTTGACCGTCCCGCGCGCCACGCCCTCCATGTGGGTCCCCTCGTACACGTCGGCGACGTAGAACTGGCCGCAGCCCGCGCCGTAGGGGGCCGGCTGCGCGTCCGGCGGATCGCAGCAGCCGGCGGCCTCGTAATCCCTGCGGACCGGCGTTGCGGGCGGACGGAAGCGCGGCGCGAGCGGCATGGGGTCGAAACAGCCCCGGGCCGACTCGTCGGTCCCCTCGGCGTGCAGGAGGATCTCGTTGCCGAAGACGTCCACAAGGTAGATGCCCATGACCTCGCCGACGCCGGTCATGCGGGAGCAGAGGAAATACTTGTCGCTGAGCGGGTACGGATCCTCGTATTTCGGCGAGACGGGGATGAAGCTGTCAAAGTTGAATCGCGCCTCGTCGCCGTCGCCGACCCTTTCGATGGCGTCGGCGGGCCAGGTCCGCAGGACGGAGGGGCTGCGCACGCCGCCGGGCGCGCCGTCAAGGCCGAGCCGCCGGTCAATGAGCGCCAGCGCGCCCCAGGGCCGGTCGTGGCAGGAGCCGAACACGCAGAGCGTCTGGGCGGTGCCGGGCACGGGGCGGGCGTCAAGGACCGCGCCGGGGGACGGCGTGTTGTTCCCCCAGTAGACGGCGTGGTTGGTGCCGTCGGGAAAAACGGTCCAAAGGCCCTGGGCGTCGCCGAAGTTGCGGTCCACATACTCCCAGCGGTAGTAGAGGATGCGGCCGTCGGGCAGGAGCGCGCCGTGGCCCTCGAAGAGGGTGCTCTTGCCGATCTGGACGATGTTCGCGCCGTCGGCGTCCATGCGGTGGAGGTTGCACATGATGTGCCGGTTGCACATGCAGTATTTCGGCTCGCGGGTGGAGGAGAAGGCGATGCCGCCGTCGGGCAGGTAGAGGGGGTCTATGTCGGAGACCGCCGGGGCGAAGGTGAGCTGGGTGAGCCCCGACCCGTCGGCGTTCATTTCATGGATGTGGTAGTCATCGCCGATGTCCCGGCGCAGGGAGAACACGATCCGCGCCCCGTCGAAACTGACTTCGGGGTCGCGGACGATGCCCCCGGGCAGGTCCAGCAGGGTGCGCACTTCGCCGGTGGCGGGGTCGAGCAGGCGCAGCGCGCCGCCGCCCTCGAAATTCGCCGTGTTGATCTCCCCGGTCTGAAACATCGTCGCGGTGTTGTGGTGGTCGGGCTTGTACTGGCGCCGGGACACATAGAGGACCGGCTGTCCCGACACGAGGGGGTTGGCGGTGAGCGCCTCGCGGCGGAGGGCCTCCAGCCCCGCCGCGTCGTCCGACGCCAGCGCGTCCAGCGCCGCCAAAAAGGCGCCGCCGCGCGGATAGGCATCCCCGAAGGTCTCCGCGAGGTCCCCGACCGCGGCGCGCAGGGCCGCGCGCTCCGAAACCTGGTCCGCCGCGCCGGAGGCGCACGCGCACAGGAGGCCGAGGCAGCAGAGGGCCGTCGCGCCCCCCGCCCTCCCCCTTCCTGCTGCGTGTCTTCGGATCATTTCCCCGCGGGTGTCCTAGTGGTTGGCGGCCAATTTCGCGTCCTTCGGGGCGCGCACGAGCACACGGAAGCCCACATCGTACACGGGCTGCCAGGACTCGTAGCCCAGGCGGCTGCCCGCCTGGGCGCGCTTGGGCCTGTCAAACCACGACCCGCCGCGCGCCACGCGCCGCCCTTCGGCGGCGGGGTCGTTGCGGCCGTCGTCCGCGGCGTAGGGATAGGGCTGGTAGAGGGACAGGGTCCACTCGGCCACGTTGCCGTGCATGTCGTGGAGTCCCCAGGGGTTCGGCTGGTAGAGCCGGACGGGGGACACGATCCGCTGGCCGTCGTTGAAGCGCGGGTCCTTCGGCAGGAAGTCCTCGAAGGGGCTGGGCTTGGGGATGGGCTGGGGGTTGACACCCGAGACGGCCAGCAGGCGGATGGACTCGTCCGCGAGGTTGGCGAAGGGCGCGAAATCCGTGTCGAGATTCCCGTACCAGAAGGGCTGGCTTGACCCGGCGCGGCAGGCCCATTCCCATTCGGCCTCGGTCGGCAGGGTGCATTCGAGGCCCGTCTGCTCGGACAGCCACGCGCAGAACGCCATGGCGCGCGTCCAGGAAACGCGGATGACGGGGTTTTCCGGCGCCTGCGCCGGATAGCCGGGCGTCGTGTGGTCCTTGCTCTGCTGGTCAATGAACCCGCTGTTGTGGGCGGGGTCAAACCGGGCGTACTGGGCGTTGGTGACTTCCGTCACGCCCATGTAGAAGGAAGCGTCCACGGCGGCTTCGGCCTGCGGGGTTTCATCGGGGAACCCCTCGGGCGCGCCCATGACGAAACGGCCGGCGGGCACCAGGGCGAGTTCCAGGGAAACCCCGTCCCCGAGGTCCACGGTGCGGCGGGCTTCCGCGCCGGCTTCGGCCTGGCGGGCGGCGGCGGCCTTTGCGTTGAAGGGCCAGCCCTCGGCCTTGACGGGCTTCTGTTCGGCCTGATTCTCCTGCGGCGGGGCCTGGTACACCCGGGAGCCCGGGTCCAGTTCGGGGATCACCTCGGGGTCCTCGGGGCGGCCCGCATATTTCGTCCGCATCTCCAGCCGGCGCTGGTGGAAGTTCTCGGGGATGGCGGTGTGCTCGGACCAGGTGCCGTGGTCGGGCACGTTGAGGTCTATCCAGGTGCACAGGCGGTCCATGTCCTCCGGGGGAACCTTCACCCCGTAATGGCCCTTTTCGAGCATCTGGATGAGCTGGCTGGTGTTGGCGCCGAAGTCCATCGGCGGCAGCAAATGATAGTCGCTCTCGGGGCCGGGGCGGCGCACATAGGGATGCAGGGCGATGTAGGACTTCGTGAAGTTGTTCCAGCCGTTCTTGTCCTGCGGGGACAGGTTCGGCACGTCGGGGTTCTTCTCAGCGGCCGCGTCGTCGTGGCAGCCGACGCAGTGGCGGTCGAGCACGGGCTGCACATCGCGCTTGAAGCTGAACCCGCGGGCGGGGCCGTTCCACGGGGTGATGTCCACAGGCGCCTGCTGCACCGCCAGGGTGGGCGCGGCGGGCGGGGTCTCGTTCTGCTTCTCGTGGCAGCCGATGCAGGAGACGGCCTCGCCGGGCATGCCGACGAACCAGCTGCGCATGAGCTGCACGGCGCGCCCCTGCGCGTCCAGGGGCTGGAGCGCGACGGGAATGTTGGCGGGGATCTTGAAGTAGGCGGAGCCGTCCTCGAGCACGGGCACGGTGCCCAGGATGCGGTGGACGTCCCACGGCCCCTCGATGCCGATGTTGATGTGGCCGCCCATCTTCGGGTAGCCGTAGTAGATTTCAAACACGCGCAGGCTCTTGACCACGCCGCGCGGCACGCCGCGCAGGCCCTCGCCCCGGTAGATGTCGGCGATGTAGACGGTGGCCTTGTCGGTGTCAGGCTTCACGCGGTCGGGCACGACGGGGGGGCGCTGCGTCTTGCGGAGGGGGACCGGCTCCAGCAGGGCCTGGCCGGGCAGCTCCTTGATGAGCACGAGGTTGTCAAAGACGTCGGTGAGATAGAGGCCCCAGGGGGACTCGGGGGAGGGCTTGCAGGAGACCAGGAAGTATTTGCCGCTGAGGGGGTAGGGATGCAGGAACTTGGGCCACGAGTTGTCCACCAGCTGGTCCACGATGGCGGGCTCCACGGGCTTCCCGAAACCGGGGATGCGCTGGATGACGCCGCCGCCCTCCTTGCGCCCCTGGGCCGGGTCGAACAGCACCAGCTCGCCCATGCGGGCGACGCCGTGGTGCCCGGTCACAATGGCCACGACCTCTGTCGGGTGCCCGGGGATCGGACGGGCGTAGAAGAGGGAGTTGGGCCAGTAGGAGTTGCTGCCGTAGTACTCCGCCTGGTTGGTGCCGTCGGGGTTCATGCTGAAGAGGATGCGGCTGAAGTAGTGCGGGGTGTCGGAGTACTCCCAGCGGGAGTAGAGCACGCGCCCGTTGGCAAGCGGGGTGGGGCACCAGTTGTGGTCCTGGTCAAAGCTGAGCTGGCGCATGTTGCCGCCGTCGGCGTCCATGCGGAAGAGGTTGGCCACCGTGTCGCTGCCGCCGACGCAGGGCACCCCGTGGAACACGCCGGTGGACCCGAAGATGATCCGGTCGTCGGGCAGGTAGCAGGGGTCGTAGTTGTCCACATCGGGGTATTCGCCGGAGGTGACCTGGCGCAGCCCGGAACCGTCGGCGTTCATCTCCCATATCTGCCAGCGGTTGTGGCTGCCGATCATGGAGAAGAGCATCTTTTCGCCGTCGAAGTGGAGGTCCACATCGCCCACCATGATGTCCTTTTCGGGCTTGTGGAGGGTCGTCAGGGCGCCGTCCGGGCGCACGGGCGACAGCACGGCGATCTCGTTGTCATAGCCGGCGCGCGGCAGGGAGCAGTTGCCCTGCCAGTTCTGGGGCAGGCCCATGCTGCCCTCGGCGCGGCGCACGAGGAGGAGGCGGTCGAAGTCCAGCAGCGGGTTGGCCAGCAGGGCCTCGCGCTGCAGGGCCGTCAGCTCGTCCGCGGCGGCCTTCAGGTCGTCGCCCTGCGCGGCGGTGATGCGCTTGTCCAGCGCGTCCAGCCGCTGGAGGAACTCCGGGGCCCCGGCGTACTGCCCGGGGAAGGCGGCGGCGAGATCCTCCACGGCGCGGCGCAGGGCGGCGGCGCGGTTCTGGGGCGCCGCCCACCAGGCGTCCTCCGCGGACGCGGGTGCGGGGGACACGGCCGCGCATCCGGCAACCAGGGCCAAACACACCAGGACAGGCAAAGAATACCGCGCGCTCATCTCATTGCTCCGGTTATGCCCCGGACACCCGCCCCCGGCCGGCGCCGGGAACGGGTGCCCGAAAAAAACTTGCCATGCCCCGAAAGGGGCGGGAAGTCACAGTTTCACGTTGGGCAGGGTGAAACGCAGGCCGTCGCCGTCGTGGAAGGTGGCGTACTCGGTCACGATGGCGCCCTCGGGGGCCTGCATCCAGTGCCACTGCTCGGCGCCGGCGAGTTCAGCGGTCTCGCCGGGCATCAGCTTCTGCTCGGTGCGGGCGACGGCGGCCTTGCGGTGGGACGGCGGGATCCGCTCGTCCACCCCCGGCGTGGGCGTGCCCTCGCCGTAGGTGTAAATCCAGCCGTGCCGGGGCTGCCAGCCCTCCATCTTCGCGCCGCCCTTCGCCGTCTTCACATGCTTGTGTTCGGGGATCATCTGCCCGGGCAGGAGATAGATGTCATGCCCGAAGTAGCTGTCCTTCTCGTTGTTCAGCCAGAAGATGCCGCCCATGCCTGTCTCGGCGAAGTTGCCGAGGCCGAAATCGGTCACCCAGAATTCGGCCGTGCGCAGCCGGTCGTAGACGGGGTAGCCGTAGGCCTCGAACATCTCGTAGTAGGCCTGCTTGGCCTTTTCCTGGTCGAAGGTGCCGTCGGCCTTGTAGAAATGCTCGTTGGGATACTTCTTGATCTTCACAGCCTTTTTCTCCTCCGCGCCCGCGGAACCGAGGACGGTGACGACGGCCAGCGTGACCGCCGCGGCCAGCAGGCCCGCCAGCGCGATGTTCTTGGTGCCCTTCATGACGCGTCTCCTTGGTTGTTGCTGCCGCCTTTCGGCGGGTTACTTGCCTTTCAGGTCGTTGTAGAGTTCAAAGGCCCGCTCCGGGGCCGCCAGCTCGTGGACCACGGCGCCCACGGCCTGCGCCATGGCAACCGGGTCGTCGGCCGCGAAGATGTTGCGGCCCATGTCCACGCCCATGGCGCCCTGGTCTATGGCCTTGTGGGCCATCTTGAGGGCGTCCAGCTCGGGCAGCTTTTTGCCGCCCGCGATGACCACCGGCACGGGGCACCCGGCGACCACCTCCTCGAAGCCCGGCTCGCAGTAGTAGGTCTTCACGAAGTGGACGCCCAGCTCGGCGATGACGCGGCAGGCCAGGCCGAGGTAGCGCGCGTCGCGGACCATCTCCTTGCCCACGGCGGTGACGCCGAGGGTGGGCAGCCCGTAGCGGCTGCCCTCGTTGATGAGGTAGGACAGGTTGGCCAGGGTCTCGCGCTCAAACTCCGCGCCGATGCAGGCCTGGGCGGTGATGGCCGACGCGTTCAGCGCCAGCGCCTCCTGCACCGTCACGCCGATGACCTCGTTGCTCAGCTCGCGCAGGACCGTGGCGCCGGTGCTGCACCGCATGACGACGGGCTTGCGCACCTCCGGGGGAATGCACGTGCGCAGCCCGCCCCGCGTGCACATGAGGCAGTCCACATGGGGGATGAGGGGCGGCACGACCAGGTCGAGGCGCTCCAGCCCCGTCGTCGGCCCCATGATGTACCCGTGGTCGAAGGCCAGCATCACCGTGCGGCCGGACTTCGGGTTGAAGATCTGGGAGAGGCGGTTCTTCGCGCCCCAGAGAAGGTGGGCGGACCCCTTCAGGAAGAAGCCCGGCGTCTCCATGGGGACACCGATCCCGTAGTCCTTGCGCTCCGCGCCGGCCGATTTTTCCGCATCAGGCATGTTGTTCCGCTCCTTTTAGAAATCCCTTAAAAATGAGGGACACCGAGGTGGCCCCCGGGTCCTGGGTTCCTATGCTCTGCTCTTTGATGTTGCGGGCGCGCCCGAAGCGCGCCTGCAGGGCCGAGGTCGCCTCCGCGCCCGCGCGGGCGGCCTCCGCGGCGAGGCGCAGCATCTCGGCCGCCTCCGCGCCGCCCTCCGCCGCCGCGCACAGCGCCTCGACGGCGGGCACCAGCGCGTCAATCATCGTCTTGTCGCCGGGCTGCGCCTTGGTCTGGGCGCGCACGGAGGCGAGGCCGGACCGGAACGCCGCGGCCAGCAGCGCCGGGTCGAGCCCCTCCTCCTCGCCGAGGGCGTCGGACATGCCCATGAACAGCATGCCGAACAGCGGCCCCGTGGACCCGCCGTCCGCGCCGAGGACCGCCCAGCCGACGTCGTACAGCAGGGCCTTCAGCCCGCCGCCCGCCGCGCCGACGGCCTTTTCCACCGCGCCCATGGCGCGCACCATGGTGGTGCCGTGGTCGCCGTCGCCGCCGACGGAGTCCAGACGGCCCAGCAGCTCGTGGTTCTCCCGGATTTCGGACACCGCCCCGCGGAGCATGTCCGCCATGATTTCAACCGTGATGTGCCCCGCCACGGCCGCCTCCTACCGCGCCGTCCACACGGGGGAGTCGCAGGGGGCGTCCCAGAGGGCCTTCAGCTCGTCGTCGAGACGGCCGACGCACATCTGGAACCCGCCCATCTCCTGCACCGTGAGGAACTCGCCGACCAGCGACCGGGCCAGGGTCATGCCCTTGGCCTCCAGCACCTGGTTGACACGCCGGAGCACGAGGTACAGCTCCATGAGCGTGGTCGCCCCGGTGCCGTTGAGCATCACAAACAGCTCGTCGCCGGACTGGGCCTGGATGTCGGCCAGCAGCGCCTCCAGCATGATCTCCGCCGTGGCGTCGGCCGTCTTGAGGGGCTGGGTGCCGCCGCCGGCCTCGCCGTGCTGGCCCATGCCCACGACCATCATGCCGTCGGGGATCTCCGCGATGACCTCGCCCGTGCTGGGGTGGGTCGCGCCGGAAAGGGCGACGGCCAGGGTGGCCATGTTGGCCTCCATGCGCTCGGCGAGGGCGGCGCACTCCTCCAGGGGGCGGCCCTGCTCGGCGGCCGCGCCGGCGATCTTGATCACAAGCAGGCAGCCCGCCAACCCGCGGCGGTCGTCCGGGTTCTCGCGGGAACCGCCGGAAATGTCCTCGTGCGTGAGGACCTGACGGACCGTGATGCCCTCGCGTTTGGCCATGTCCAGGGCGAGTTTGGCGGACATGACGTCGCCCGCGTGGTTGAGCACGACCAGCAGAATGCCCGCGTCGCGCTTCGCGGCGCGCAGGGCCTCCACCACCCGGGGCGGCCCGGGGGCGGCGAAAACCTCGCCGGGCACGCTGATGTCGAGCATGCCCTCGCCCACATAGCCGCTGAGGGCGGGCTCGTGGCCGCTGCCGCCCAGGGTCACCACCGCCACCTTGTCCAGGGGCTTCGGCGTCCGGCGGACCACCAGATTGTTTCCGGAAAGGGCGACTTTGCCGGCATTTGCGAGGGCAAAGCCCTCCAGCAGCTCCTGCACCAGGTTTTCCGGGTTATTGACAAGTTTTTTCATGGCCATTGGTTCTACCTCTTTCCCTGTTAGACCGGTCCAACGCCGGGTTGGTGTCCCCTTACTTCCGCTTTTCCATCACCTCGATCACCGCCTCACCGTCCTTGATGAACGCGCAGCGCAGCTCGTCGGTCGCGTCGAAGGGCGGCAGGATGACCTCGCAGCCCTTGAGCGCCTCGTCCAGCGAGTCCACCAGGAACGCCGCGTGGCAGCCGTTCACGATCTCCGGGGGCATGGGCGTGTCCGCCTCAAACCGGAGATACTCCACATGGAAGGGGTGCGTGTCGGGGTCGCTCACATGGACCTTTGCCCCCTCGAGGTAGTTCTCGTGGTCATGCTTCGAGGAAGTGGGCACGCCGAAGTGGTGGAATTGCGCTGCTGCCATGTCACAGTCTCCTTGTGTCTTGTGGAAAAAAACGCCAAAAAGGAATCTTCCGCCCCGCCGGGGGGCAGACTGCATTATAGAGACCGGCCCCGCCGAAATCTAGCCGCCGCCCCGTGGTGATGACGGGATATGCGGCTCCCAGGCCGGATGAGGGGGGCGTCACTCCCCCTGTTTGGCGCGCCTGGGGGACGGCTTGGAAAGGGGCGCGGTGTGGGCCTCGTAGAGGGCAAACAGGTAGGCCATGCGGTCCACGTCGTTGGAGAACGGCTGGGACCGGTAGCACCGGTCCACCGCGCGGTCCAGTTTGGTGTGGGCCTTGAGGAGGGCGCCCGGCATGGCGTGGGGGTCGTACAGGTCGGCAAGCGAGGCGTTCGGATACTGCTTCCGGACTTGCAGCACGTCCGCCGCCGCCGCCTCCACGGCAGCCTTCTGCTTCGGGGAAATGTCCTTCGGCCAGGGGAAATTATTGTAGACCAGTTTCGCGGAGTAGCGGTAACGAGACTCAAGCCTCCCCGCCACATGACGCATCCAGGACATGTGCATAAAGGACGTGAGCACGCCGAAGTCGAAGAGTGTCGCCTTGGGAACGACGTTCAGCAGGTTGCTGGCCAGGTAGCGGGGCGTGAGAAACCCCATGGGGATGTAGCGGCGCCGTTCGGAAGAAACGCCCGGAATGACCAGAAACTTGCCCTTTGGCATGTTCTCCACATGGAACCTTGTCGGCGTCTGAGCCAGCAGATTGGTCGGCTTGCTCTTGCTTGCAAGCCGGAAGGCGCGGACAGCCTGCACGCGCTCCATGGCCAGGGGCATGCGCCGGAGCTGTTCTGGCGGGCAGTCCCCCAGCCACAGGCACCAGCGCGTGTATCCGTTAATGAATTCATCGGCGCCCGTCCACGGACGGAAGAACGGCTTTGCGGCGGGCTCCAGCCGCAGGAACTCGGCCTTCTCCTCCGGGGTGAACAGGTAGTTTCCGTCGTCTATGGGTTTGTTGCCGATGCCGATCTCCGGCACATCGCACAGGGGTTTGGACCGGTTGACAATCACGGCGTTCGGCCCCTCGACGAGGTAGGGGCTGATGTTTCGGGCCTTGGTGGCGGTGACCGCATCGCCATGGTAGGAATAGAGCGTGCGTCCGTTGGCGTCGCCATGGCCGAACCCGATGATCACGACATGGACATGGGCCTTGCCGCGCGCCTCACTTTCCCAGGGGAAGGTGCGGTGCGCGAAGCGGATGCGGACGCCCCGGCGCAGCAGTTCCCCCCAGAGCACCCCCACCTGCTCCCCCTGTGAGATGGAGTTGGTGGACACGAAGGCGGCCCGGATGGGGGTTTCGCGGAGGTAGTCCGCCGCCTTGAAATACCACCCGGTCACATAGTCGAGCAGCCCGTAGTTGGGAAGGTCCCTCGCCACGAGGGCCATGTCCTGGCGCTGTTCCGGGGTCTGAAACTTGGCCCCGACAAAAGGGGGATTTCCCAGCACATAGGAGCACTCGCCCGGGGGAAGCACCTCCGACCAGTCGCAGCGCAGCGCGTTGGTGATGGCGATGTGCGCGCTCCGGCGCAGCGGCAGGCGCACCACATACTCCCCGAAGACCTCCGAAAGCTCCAGGTTCATCTGGTGGTCCATGAGCCACATGGCCACCTCGGCAATCCGGGCGGGCCATTCCATCAGCTCAATGCCGAAGAACTGGTCCACGTCCACAGACGCCATCTGGCGGATGTCCATCTCCTGCTGTCCGCCGCAGAGCGCCTTCAGTGCGCGCAGCTCAAGGCGGCGGAGCTCGCGGTAGGCGATGACCAGGAAGTTTCCGCAGCCGCAGGCCGGATCGAGCAGCCGCAGGCCGCGCAGTTTGGCCAGAAAGGCCCGCAGCCGGGGCTTGTTGTCCTTGATGCGCTCGAACTCGGCGGCGAGGTCGTCCAGGAAAAGGGAGCGCACAATCTTCAGGATGTCGCGCTCGCTGGTGTAGTGGCCGCCCACCTGCCGGCGGTCCGCCGGCTCCATCACGGACTGAAAGAGGGACCCGAAAACGGCGGGGGAGATTTTGGACCAGTCGAACCGCGTGGAGGCGAGCAGCGCGTCGCGCATGGCGCGGTTGAAGTCGGCAAACCGCAGGTGCTCCGCGAAGAGGGCGCCGTTCACATGCGGAAAGCCCGCCAGCGTGTCGTCCAGGTTCGCCTGCCTCCCCTCGACGGGCGTGTCCAGCACCTCGAACAGCCTTGCCAGGTGCGGCCCGAGATCGGACCCGTCGGGCTTGGTCCGGTTCTCCAGATACAGGCGAAAGGTTTCGCGCTCGAAAAGCCCCGTGTCCTCCGCGAACAGGCAGAAAAGCACCCGCACCAGGAAGCGCTCCAGATCATGCCCGCGGTAGCCGCCGTCATAAAGCGTGTCGTGCAGCCGCCCGAGGATTTCCACCGCCTTCAGGTTGATGGGGTCCTGGTCTTCGAATTTGTGCTGCTTGTATCCGGGGATGAACGCGAACAGGTGGATGTTCCTGTGGAAATCGGCGAGGGCGAACTCCTCCCGGGTAAAGCGGATGGAGTCGAACAGCGGGAGGTCCAGCTGCTCGTCCGGTTCCAGATCGTACAGAACAACACGGCCAAAGTCGGAGAGAATGACATAACGGGGGGACTCCTCCGCCCGCCCCTCCCGGGCCAGATCCTGAATGTACCGGAACGCCTGGGATTCGGCCTTGTCGAGGGAATGCCCCCGGCTCTTGTGCTCGGCGAGGGCCATCTTCGGCCAGAAAAGGTCTATGAACCCGTAGGTGCCCTTGATGCCCCGGACGGGCTCCTCGAAACTGGCGACGGTCCGGCGGCGGATGCCGAAAACCCCAAAGAACTCATCCCAGAAGGTCTTGGCCTCGGCCTCTTCCCTGCGCTCCTCGCACCACTCGCGCGAGAAATGGATGGCGTTCTGCCGAATCTCGTTCCAACTTATGGGCATGGCAACGTCCCCCGGGGCTCGCCGGATATAGTAGCACAGGGCCCGGAAGGTTTGACCTTTCCCGGGCCGGGGCATACAATGGGGGGAATCTGTGAAACCGCGCCGCACCGGCGCACAACCGAAAACTCAGGAGTGGCTTGTCATGGCGAAGAATACGGTGTATCTGGTGTCGAACGGGGACGCGCGCCCGCCGGCGTGCGTGGCGGGATGGCCGCTGCAGAAGCAGACGCTGGACCAGGTGGCCAAGGCGCTGAAGAAGCTGGGGTATTCCCCGGTGCTGCTGCCGAAGCATGACGCGAAGCGGAAGCACGGCTTTGTGACAAGCCAGCGCGAGGGCGCGGCGACTTTCCGGGAGATGGAGCCGGACGCGCCGGTGATCGTGGTGCTGAACATCTGGGCCTTCGCCCACCATGTGGCGGGGCCGCTGCAGACGCACCGGGGGCCGATCCTGCTGCTGGCGAACTTCGACGGCACGTGGCCGGGGCTGGTGGCGCTCCTTAACCATTCGGCGTCGCTGGACCGGCTGAACGTGCGGCATTCGCGGCTGTGGACGGAGTCCTTCGCCGCGGACCCGTTCTTCATGGACAAGCTGAAGGAGTGGTGCGAGAAGGGGAAGGTGACGCACAGCGCCGCGCACCTGACAGACGCCGCGAAGGTGAAGATTTCGGCGGCGGCGGAGGCCTTCGGGAAGGACCTGGCGGACACGATCCTGCGGGAGCGGCGGATCATGGGGCAGTTTGACCCCGGCTGCATGGGAATGCTGAACGCGGTGATGGACCCGGCGAAGCTGGGCGCGGCGGGCATGCCGGTCGAGTACCTGAACCAGAGCGACCTGATGGCGGAGATGGCGCTGGTCAGCGACGGGGAGGCCCAGAAGTGCCTGGACTTCCTGCTGCGGAAGGGTACGCATTTCCACTGGGGCCCGAACAAGTTCACGGAGCTGACGTACGACCAGGTGCTCTCGCAGATGAAGATGTATGTGGCGGCGTGCCGCTTTGTGGAGCGCTACGGCCTGAGCAGCGTGGGCATCCCCTACCAGCTCGGGCTGGCGCGCTGCGTGCCCGCTTCCGACCTGGTCGAGGGCATGCTGAACAACGCGGACCGTCCGGCGGTGAAGGGGCCGGAGTCCGGAAAGCCGGTCCACGCGGGGAAGCCGATCCCCCACTTCAACGAGGGCGACATCGGCGCGGGCGTGCCGCAGCTGCTGATGCACGAGATCTACGAGCGGAAGGGAATGCCCTCCGAGACCACGCTGCACGACGTGCGGTGGGGCGGGGAGCATGCGGGCAAGTTTGTCTGGGTGTTCCTGATTTCCGGCGGCGCGCCGCCCGCGCACTTCGGCGGGTGGAAGAAGACGCATGTGTACCGGCAGTCGGCGCTGTACTTCCCGATGGGCGGCGGCACCTGCTCCGGCGTGTCGAAGCCGGGCGTGATCACGTGGGCGCGCTGCTGGGAGGCCTACGGCGAGCTGGGCATGGACTGCGGCACGGGCGAGGTGGTGGACCTGCCGGAGGCGGAGCTGCGGGACCGTCTGGACAAGACCACGCCGACGTGGCCCATCGCCAACGTGCACATCCCCGGCTACGGCCGCGACGAGCTCATGGCGACGCACATGTCCAACCACATCGTGATCGGCTACGGCGACATCCTGCAGGAGCTGGTGGCCGTGTGCAGGAACCTCGGGTTCAAGGTGCGGATCGGCGGCGACGCGGGCAAGGCCCTGAAGAAGTAGGCGCATTCCGAAACAGCCGGCCCGGCGCGGGGACGCACCCCGCGCCGGGCCTTTTCCCTGTTTCAGGTCACAGGAACCGCGTTTCGGGATCCCCGGGGATGGGGCCGGTGTGGTCCAGCACGGCGCGCACCGCCCGCAGCAGGCGGGCGCGGAGGTAGGGCTTCCGGAGGATGATGCCCTTGACCTCCGGCAGAGCGGTGTCCCGCAGTTCGTCCCGGCTGTAGCCGCTGGTGAAAAGGAAGGGCACCCCGGGGCGGATGGCGACGATCTCCTCATGAAGCCGCCCGCCGGACAGGCCCGGCATGATGACATCGGAGACCACCAGGGCAATCTCGTCGGCATGGGCCTCAAACAGGCGGCGGGCCTCCTCCCCGTCGGCGGCGGGGATCACCCGGTAGCCCGACGCGGTGAGGAACTCATACCCCAGTTTTCGTATGTCCGGGTCGTCCTCGGCAAACAGCAGCGTCTCGACCCCGCCCGGGTCCTCGGGGAACGGGTCTTCCACCGGACCCCTGGCCTCCTCGGCGACGTGCCCCCCCGCCGGAAGAAAAACGGAGAAGACGGTGCCCGCGCCGGGCGCGCTTTCAACGGTGACGACACCGTTGTGCTGCTTGACCACGCCGTAGACCGTGGCCAGGCCCATGCCGGTGCCCTTGCCCACCTCCTTGGTGGAGAAGAAGGGCTCGAACACATGCTCGATCGTTTCCCGGGACATGCCGCACCCGGTGTCGCGCACGCGGAGAAACACGTGTTCCCCCGGGGCCGCCCAGGGGAAGTCGACGGGAATCTGGTCGAGCCGCAGCAGTCCCGTCTCCAGGGTGATCACGCCGCCCTCGGGCATGGCGTCCCTGGCGTTGATGCAGAGGTTCATGATCAGCTGCTCCATCTGCACGGCGCTGCCCACAAACCGCGTGTCGGAGCCGTCGGGCTTGAAGAGGATGCCGACATGCTCGCCGATGTAGCGCCGGAGCATCTTGAGCAGCTCCTGGACGCAGGTGTTGAGGTCGAGGTTTTCCCGTGTCAAGTCCTGGTGTCTGCTGAAAATGAGCAGCTGCCGCACCAGGCGCGCCGCCCGCATGACGGCGTCCGACGCGTTGCGGAGCTGCTCCGAGACGGGAATGTTGCCCGCCACCCTGGCAAGGGTGAGCTCAATGTGCCCGCTGACCACCTGGAGCAGGTTGTTGAAGTCGTGGGCCACCCCTCCGGCGAGCTGGCCCAGGGCCTCCATCTTCTGGGCCTGGCGGATCTGCAGCTCCACCTTGCGGTCCTCGGTCACGTCGCGCTCGAGGATAACGTAGTTGATGAGCGTCCCCTCCTCATCGCGGACGGGGGAGATGGTGGCCAGCACCTCGTAGACGGAGCCGTCCTTGCGGAGATTGGTCAGATGGCCCTGCCACACCTCGCCGCGCATCACCTGGCCCACCAGGGCGCGGTACTGCTCCGGCGGATGGTCCGTGCTCAGGGTCGCGTCCAGGTCGCGGCCGTAGACGTCGGCGGAGGAGAACCCGGAAACCTTCTCAAAGGCCTGGTTCGCATACTCAATGACCCCGTCGGGGTTGGTGATGAGCACCAGCTCCTCGGACTGGTTGAGCGCCGCAACAAGGCGGGCGCGCTCCGCTTCGAGCTTCCGGTCCTCCGTGATGTCGCGGCAGAAGCCCAGGGTGCCGATGATGTCCCCGTCGGCGTCGTAAAGGGGCGCCTTGTTGGTCCGGACGTTGCGGGCGGTCCCGTCCGGATAGCGCACCTCCTCCACGATGTTGAACACGGGGGCGTTCTTGCGCATGACATCAAGGTCATCCGCCAGATACCGCTCAGCCAGCCCGCCCAGGTGGGGGAAGTCCGTGTCGCGCCTGCCGAAAAGGTCCTCTGGCGACGCCGCGCCGAGAATCTCGGCGAGCTGCATGTTGGCCCCCATGTAGCGCGAGTCGCGGTCCTTCCACCAGACGGCCTCGGGAATGCTCTCGATCACGAGGTGGAGCATGGCCTCGGAGTCGCGCAGGGCGGCGGCGGCGCGCTCCCGCTCGTGCTGCTCCCGCACCAGTATCTGGTTCTGGCGCTCGAGCTTCCAGCCGGCGAGGGCGATGGTCCGCACGGCGCGAAACAGGGCGATGATGATCAGCGCGCCCCCGGCGGCGAAGAGGACCGACTTGACCGATATGCTGCGGGGGTCGTCCATGCCGACGAGGGGCACCGTGTTGAACACGCGCATCTCGCGGACCATGTCCAGCGCCTTGGAGAAGATTATCAGGCCCGACGCGGCCGCGGCGTCCCAGGAGACGGCGCGGAAGGCCCTCAGGTACATCAGCGTGCCCGCGCACATGACACCGGTGGCCGTCAGGCTTGTAAGCTCGTCGATGGTGTTGTAGGGGCGCTTGAGGTAGAGGGTGGCGACATAGGAGGCGACCAGCTCAAGCAGCAGTCCGCCCACAAACACAAGCACCGGCAGGCGCTCGAAACGCCCGAGGGGAAACATGGCGGCGCGGACCCCCGCGCCGTCTCCGGAGCCCGCCGGAAGCTGACCAGCCTTTGTGTCGCCCCACGACATCAGACTTCTCCTCCTGCCCCGGACCGCCATGCCCGGGAAGAGTACACAGTGTCCCGGTGGTATCGGGCCGGGAACCGCGCGCACCCCGCTGCATTCTACACCATCGGCGAAAAAAAAGGAAGCGTTCAATGCGGCCGCCGGGCGCGCCGCAGGGGCTCAGAACGTGTCCCAGTGGAGAACTTCGGCCAGGGGGCGCTTTGCGGGGGAGGGAATGTCGAGGGGGTGTCCCACGGCGACCAGGCTGACCAGCCGGACATCTTCGGGAGCGCCCAGAAGCGCCGCCACGGCGGGGGCGTAGTCCTTGCGCGCGCCGGCGACCCAGCAGGTGCCGAGACCCAGCGCGCGGGCCGCGACCAGGATGTTCTGGGTGGCGGCGCAGCCGTCCTCCAGCGGGTAGTCGCCGTCGCGGCAGAACACGGCGATGCAGGCGGAGGCGTCGGCGATGAACCTGCCGTGGGTGGCCAGGGCGGCGATTTCGGCGCGGCGGGCGGCTTCCGTCACCACGACAAACTCCCACGGCTGGGTGTTGCGCGCGGAGGCGGCCAGACGGCCGCAGTCCACGATCTGCCCGAGGGTTTCCCGGGAAATGTCCCGCGCGGGGTCATAGCGCCGGACAGAGCGGCGGGTTCGGAGGGCCTCCAAGGCATCCATGGACGTGTTCTCCCTGCCCCCGGACAAGCGCTAGGGGGCCTGTTGGGCCGGGGCGGCGGGGGCCCCGGAGACGGGGTCGGGGCCGGCCCCTTCCCCCTCCATGCGGTAGACCCTTTCGTCGTCCCCGGCAAACTTGCGCATCTGGCGCACGACGGCGGCCCGCTCAACGGGGTCCGATTCAAGACGCCGGACCCGCTCGGTGGCCTCGTTCAGCCGCTGCTGCAGGTCCTGGACCTCCCTGCGGAGGTCCTCCACGGACTGCCGGTTCTGCTCGAGGGTCTCCATGCGCCCGTCAAAGTCGCGGTGGCGCTGATAGAGGTAGGCCAAGCCCGCGGCCACGGCGCAGACAAGCAGGAGTTTGAGCAGTCCCTTGAGCATTGAAAGGAAGGCCGGGGCGGGGGGGATGCCCCCGCCCCGGCGCGCTCCGGTTGCTATTTGAGGTTGAAGGCGGCCATGCCGGGATAGCAGGCCTGGCTGCCCAGCTCCTCCTCGATGCGGAGGAGCTGGTTGTACTTGGCGACGCGGTCGCTGCGCGAGGCGGAGCCGGTCTTGATCTGGCCGGCGTTCACGGCGACGGCGATGTCGGCGATGGTGGCGTCCTCCGTCTCGCCGCTGCGGTGGGAGATGACGGTGGTGTAGCCGGCGCGGTGGGCCATCATGCAGGCGTCCAGCGTCTCGGTGATGGTGCCGATCTGGTTGACCTTGATCAGGATGCTGTTGGCCGTGTTCTGCTTGATGCCCTTGGCCAGGTAGACGGTGTTGGTGACGAAGAGGTCGTCGCCGACCAGCTGCACGGAGGCGCCCAGCTCGTCGGTGAGCTTCTTCCAGCCGGCCCAGTCGTTCTCGCCGAGGCCGTCCTCGATGCTGATGATGGGGTACTTGGCGCACCAGCCCTTCCACAGGGCGATCATCTCGTCGCTGGAGGCGAAGCGGCCGGGGTCGGACTTGAAGAAGCAGTAGCCCTTCTTCTTGCGCTTTTCGGCCTCGTTGACCATTTCGCTGGCGGCCGGGTCGAGGGCGAGGTAGATGTCCTTGCCCGCCTTGTAGCCGGCGGCCTTGACGGCCTTCATGATCAGCTCGGGGGCCTCGTCGTTGCTCTTGAGGCAGGGGGCGTAGCCGCCCTCGTCGCCGACCGACGTGTTGTAGCCGTTCTCCTTGAGCACCTTCTTGAGCGCGTGGAAGACCTCGGCGCCCATGCGCAGGGCCTCGCGGAAGGTCTTGGCGCCCGCGGGCATCACCATGAACTCCTGGAAGTCCACGGTGCCGTCGGCGTGCTTGCCGCCGTTGAGGATGTTCATCATCGGCACGGGGAGCATGTGGGCGTTGACGCCGCCCAGGTAGCGGTAGAGCGGCACGTCGAGCACCTCGGCGGAGGCCTTGGCGACGGCCATGGAGACGCCGAGCAGCGCGTTGGCGCCGAGTTTGCCCTTGTTGGGGGTGCCGTCCAGGGCGATCATGGTCTTGTCAATCTCGCGCTGGTTCAGGCCGTCCATGCCCATGAGCTCCTGCGCGATGACGTCGTTCACATTCTTCACGGCCTTGGTGACGCCCTTGCCCATGTAGCGCTTGGCGTCGCCGTCGCGGAGCTCGACGGCCTCGTTCTCGCCGGTGGAGGCGCCGGAGGGAACGGCGGCGCGGCCCCGGATTCCGGAGGCGAGATACACGTCCACTTCCACGGTGGGATTTCCGCGGGAATCCAGAATCTCGCGGGCTTTGATGTCGGCAATCCTTGTCATGTGCGTCTAGTCCTTCTGCTGTTTACGGGTTGCGGGCGCCGCGGGGGGCGCCCCCGGGCTGACTTCGTTTCCACAACACACCTGTGGAAACCTTCTTCTCGGCTTTTCCAGGGGAAGAATAACTCCCCGAGACCTCGGTTATGATGATCCTCGTTTTCGCCGCCGAAATCAAGATTTTCGCGGACGGGCGGTCACAGCCCGGCCGGAAAGCCCCTTTCGGGCGGCGGAGGCGCCGCCGCGGCCGGATGGTCAGAGGGCTGCAATGATCCGCACGCTGCTGCGCTGGCGCAGGGTGCCCATCCATTTCTTGTAGCGCTCCTCCACGCGCTGCTTGCGGAGGAGGGGCTCGATTTCCTGGCGCGCCTTGTCGTAGGGCGTGGTGCCGGCGTCCTCGCGCGCCTCCACCTTGAGCAGGTGGAACCCAAACTCGGTCTCCACGACCCCGCTGACCTCGCCGGGCTTGAGGCCGGAAAGCACGGTGTCGAGTTCGGCCACCATGTCGCCCGCCTTCACCCAGCCGACAAGCCCGCCCTCCTGGGCCTCGGGGCCCTCGGAATGCGCCCGGGCGATCTCTGCGAAGTCCGCGCCCAGGTCAAGCTCGCCGCGCAGGGTCTCCAGACGGGCGCGCGCCTGCGCGCGGGCGTCCGTCTCCATGTTCGCCGGGAGGAAGATGCGCCGGACCTGCAGCCGGGCGGGATGGTCGAAGTCGGCCTTGTGGTCCTGGTAATGCCTCGAAATCTCCTCCTCCGTGACCGCCACCTCCTTCTCGAACTGGATGCGCCTGCTCATGGCCACGGCGGAGGCCATGATCTGCCGCCGCACGCGCTCGCGGAACTCGCCGACCGTGGTGCCCGCCTCGGCCAGCGCGGCGGCGAAGGCCTCGCCGGTCTCGTACTCGCGGCGGATGGTGTTCAGGCGGCTCTCCACATCGCCGTCCTTCACCTCGATTCCCGCGGCCACGGCCTCGCGGTAGAGGATGTGGTACTCAATGGCGGCCTCCAGGGCCTGCGCCAGGGCCTTGTCCACCTCGGCGGCAAACTGCTCCTGGGTGGCGGCGGTCTTGCGGATGCTCTGAATCTGGGGACCGATGTCCTGCAGCAGGTCGCTTTGGAGGATGGGCTCCCGCCCGACAACGGCGACCACCCCGTCCACCAGCCGGGACTGGGCCGGCGCGGCCCCCGCCCACCCGGCGACCAGCGCCGCGGCAACCAGCGCCGCGGCAACCAGAGAAAGGCGCGTTTTCTTCATCCGAAACTCTCCCTGCGGCGGTGGACCCGCCCCCAAGCATGCGCGGCCCCGCCGGTCGGACGTGTCCGCCCGGCGGGCGCCGCGCCAAACGTTTCGCTGTCGCGGCGCCCCCGCGGGGGGGCGTCTCAGCCGGCCTCCCCCGCGGCCGACGGCTCTGAAAGGTCGGCGATCTCGAGCTCCTCGGAGAAGTCCTCCTTGACGGCGCTGACGGGCCGAGAGGCCTGGTAATGGCGGCTTCCCGTCCCGGCGGGGATCAGGTGGCCGATGATGACGTTCTCCTTGAGGCCGGACAGGTAGTCGCGCTTGCCGCTGATGGCGGCGTCCGTGAGCACCCGGGTGGTCTGCTGGAACGAGGCGGCGGCGACGAAGCTGCTGGTGCTGAGGGCCGCCTTGGTGATGCCCTGGAGCACCGGGTCGGCCTCGGCCGGGCGGCCGTCGCGCATGCGGGTCTCCTGGTTCACCTCGGCGAAGCGGAGCTTGTCCACCTCCTCGTGGGCCAGGAAGGGCGTGTCGCCCGGGTCGTCCTTGATGCGGACCTTGCGGAGCATCTGGCGGACGATGACCTCGATGTGCTTGTCGTTGGTGCGCACGCCCTGCATGCGGTAGACCAGCTGCACCTCGTCGAGCAGGTAGCGGCGGAGATGGTCCTCGCCCTGCACCTCGAGGATGTCGTGCGGGATGATGGGGCCGTCGGTGAGGCGCTGGCCGGCGTAAACCCGGTCGCCCGACTGCACGTTGAGGTGCTTTCCGGGCGGGATGAGGTACTCGCGGGGCTTGCCGACCGGCGGGTTGATCACGATCTGGCGCATGCCCTTGGCGGCGGTCTTCAGCTCGACGGTGCCGTCAATGTGGCTGATGATGGCGGGCAGCTTGGGCTGGCGCGCCTCGAAAAGCTCGGCGACGCGCGGCAGGCCGCCCGTGATGTCCTTGGTCTTGGTGAACTGGCGCGGGGTCTTCGCGAGGATGTCGCCGGCGCGCACAATGTCGTTGTCCTTGACCATGACGTGGGTCTGCGGGGGGATGGTGCTGAAGGAGAGGATCTCGGAGGACTTCTCCGGGCTGCAGATCACGATCTGCGGGTGCCGGTCGTGCTTGTGCTCCGTGACGATGATCTCCTCGATGCCCGTCTCCTTGTTGACCTCCTGGCGGATCGTCACGCCCTTGACCATGTCCTCGAGGCGGATCGTGCCGTTCACCTCGGCCACGATGTAGATGTTGTAGGGGTCCCACCGGTAGAGCAGGTGGCCCTTGCGCACCTTCTGGCCGTCCTCGCAGAAAATCTCGCAGCCCGTGGGCACGAGGGCGCGCTGCACCTCCTTGCCCTCCGCGTTCTGGATGACGATTTCGCCGCCCCGGTTCACCACGACGTTCTTGTCGTCGCGGCTGACCGCCGTGCGGATGTTGCGGAACTCGACCCGGCCGCCCTCGTTGGCCTTGATCTCGGTGTTCTCCACCTGGCGGCTCGCGGCGCCGCCGATGTGGAAGGTGCGCATGGTGAGCTGGGTGCCGGGCTCGCCGATGGACTGCGCGGCGATGATGCCGACGGCCTCGCCCATCTCCACAAGCTTGCCGGTGGCCAGGTTGCGCCCGTAGCACTTGGCGCAGACGCCCTGTTTCGACTGGCAGGTGAGCACGGAGCGGACCTTGACGCCCTGCAGGCCGGACTCGGCGATGCGCTTCGCCTTGGCCTCGGTGATCTCCCCGTCCGCGGCGACCACGGGCTCGCTCTCGCCGGGGATGAACACGTCGTCGAGCACGTGGCGCCCGACGATGCGCTCGTTGAGCGGCGCGACGATCTCGGAGCCGTCCATCAGGGCCTCCAGGTAGACGCCCTCCAGGGTCCCGCAGTCGTCCTCCTCGATGACCACGTCCTGCGCCACGTCCACCAGGCGGCGGGTGAGGTACCCGGCGTCGGCGGTCTTGAGCGCCGTGTCCGCGAGGCCCTTGCGCGCGCCGTGGGACGAGATGAAGTACTCGATCACGGTGAGCCCCTCGCGGAAGTTGGAGAGGATGGGGGACTCGATGATGTCGCCCGAGGGCTTGGCCATGAGGCCGCGCATGGCGGCGAGCTGGCGGATCTGCGACTTGCTGCCGCGGGCCTTCGACTCGTACATGAGGTGGATGCCCGTGAAGCCCTGCTCGTTGTCCTCCATGGACCTCAGCATGGCCGCGGCCACGGCCTCGGAGGCCGCCGTCCACACGTCAATGATCTTGTTGGAGCGCTCGCCGGAGGTCAGCAGGCCGTTCTGGTACATGGACTCGATGCGGGCGACCTCCTCCTCGGCCTTCGCCACGACCGCCTGCTTCTGCTCGGGGATCACCATGTCCACGATGGCGATGGAGATGCCGGAGACGGTGGCGTACTTGAAGCCGACCGCCTTGAGGGCGTCGAGGAGCTCGACGGTCCTGTGGTGGCCGTACTTGGCGTAGCACGCGGCGATCACCTTGCCGATGGTGCCCTGGTCGTGCTGCGTGTTGACGTCCTTGACCGTGATGCCCTCGGGGAGGTGCTCGGCCAGCAGCACGCGGCCGACCGTCGTGTCAATGACCTCGCCCTCCACGAGCACCTTGATGCGCGCGTGGATGCCCACCAGGCCCGCCTCGTGGGCGAGGACGACCGGCCCGGGGCCGGGGTACACGCGGCCGGGCTGCAGGATCTCGCCGTTCTTGCCGGTCCACTCCTCGCGCCACTCGCCCCGGGCCCCCTTGCGGATCTTGGACATCCAGGCGATGCCGAGGACGATGTCCTGGCTCGGCGTGACGATGGGGGACCCGTCGGACGGGGAGAAGATGTTGGAGGACGACATCATCAGCAGATGCGCCTCCAGCTGCGCCTGCGGGAACAGCGGCACGTGCACCGCCATCTGGTCGCCGTCGAAGTCGGCGTTGAACGCGCGGCACACCAGGGGGTGCAGGCGGATCGCCTTGCCCTCGATGAGGACCGGCTGGAAGGCCTGCACGCTCAGGCGGTGCAGCGTCGGCGCGCGGTTGAGCATGACGGGGTGGTCGCGGATCACGTCCTCGAGGACGTTCCACACCTCGTCCTTGCCCTGGGCGATCATGCGCTTCGCCGCCTTGATCGTGGTGGCGATGTTGCGCTCCTTGAGCTGGTTGATGATGAAGGGCTCGAACAGCTCGAGGACCATGCGCTTGGGCAGGCCGCACTGGTGCAGCCTGAGCTCCGGGCCGACGACGATGACCGAGCGGCCCGAGTAGTCCACGCGCTTGCCCAGCAGGTTCTGGCGGAAGCGCCCCTGCTTGCCCTTGAGCATGTCGCTGAGGGACTTCAGGGGCCGGTTGCCCGTGCCGAGCACGGTGCGGCCGTGGCGGCCGTTGTCGAACAGGGCGTCCACCGCCTCCTGGAGCATGCGCTTCTCGTTGCGGAGGATGACCTCGGGGGCGCGCAGGTCAATGAGGCGCTTGAGCCGGTTGTTCCGGTTGATGACGCGGCGGTAGAGGTCGTTGAGGTCGCTGGTGGCGTAGCGCCCGCCCTCCAGGGGGACCAGCGGCCGCAGGTCCGGCGGGATGACGGGGAGCGCGTCCAGCACCATCCAGGAGGGGCTGTTGCCCGACTTGCGCAGGGCCTCCACGATCTTGAGGCGCTTGACGACCTTCTGGCGCGCCTGCACGGAGCTGGAGGAGGCGAACTCGTTGTGCAGCTCGGCGCTGAGGGCCTCCAGGTCCAGCTCGGCGAGGAAGTCCTTGAGGGCCTCGGCGCCCATCTTGGCGGTGAAGGCCTCGGGGCCGTACTGGGCGCGGGCCTCCTGGTACTGGTCCTCGGTCATGGTCTCCATGCGCGCGAGCGGGGTGGTGCCCGGGTCGAGGACCACGTAGTTCTCGAAGTAGATGATTCGCTCGAGGACGCGGATGGAGAGGTTCAGCAGGTAGCCGATGCAGCTCGGGGAGGTCTTGAAGAACCAGATGTGGGCCACGGGCACGGCCAGCTTGATGTGGCCCATGCGCTCGCGGCGCACCTTGGACTCCGTGATCTCGACGCCGCAGCGGTCGCAGGTGATGCCGCGGTGCTTGATCTTCTTGTACTTTCCGCAGCCGCACTCCCAGTCCTTGACGGGCCCGAAGATGCGCTCGCAGAACAGGCCGTCCTTCTCCGGCTTGAAGGTGCGGTAGTTGATCGTCTCCGGCTTCTTGACCTCGCCGTGCGACCACTTCAGCACCTCCTCCGGGGAGGCGAGGCGCATCTGGATGGCGTCAAAACGGTCGCCGGTCGTCGCAATGTATTTGGCCAAGACTCAGTCCTCCAGGAGTTCTTCTTCGGTTTCCGTCAAACCTTCCTTCTTCACGAGCTTGACCACGTCGAGGCAGAGGCTCTGCATCTCGCGGACCAGCACGTTGAAGGACTCGGGGGTTCCGGGGTCAATCTCCCGCTCGCCCTTGACGATGGCCTCGTAGGAGCGCGTGCGCCCCTGGATGTCGTCGGACTTGATGGTCAGCAGCTCCTGCAGGGTGTAGGCGGCGCCGTAGGCCTGCAGGGCCCACACCTCCATCTCGCCGAAGCGCTGCCCGCCGAACTGGGCCTTGCCGCCCAGCGGCTGCTGCGTCACCAGCGAGTAGGGCCCGATGGCGCGGGCGTGGATCTTGTCGTCCACCAGGTGGTTCAGCTTCATCATGTAGATCTGGCCCACGCAGGTCTGCTGGTGCAGCGCGTCGCCCGTCCGGCCGTCGCGAAGCTGGATCTTGCCCGTCTCGGGAAGCCCGGCCTTGCGCATGTGCTGGCGGATCACCTCCTCGGAGGCGCCGTTGAACACCGGGGTCGCCACCTTGATGCCGAGGGCGCGGGCCGCCCAGCCGAGGTGCGTCTCCAGCAGCTGCCCCGCGTTCATGCGGGAGGGCACACCGAGGGGGTTGAGGATGATCTGCACGGGCGTGCCGTCGGGCAGGAAGGGCATGTCCTCGCGGGGGACGATGCGGGACAGGATGCCCTTGTTGCCGTGGCGGCCGGCCATCTTGTCGCCGACGGACAGGCGCCGCTTGCTGGCGACGAAGACCTTGACGACCTTGATGACGCCGGGGGAAAGCTCGTCGCCCTTGCGCAGGCGCTCGATGCGGGCGTCGCGGTAGGCGATGAGCTTGGCCTCCTCCATGGCGGCCATGTTGATCAGGCGCGTGAAGCGCTGCTGCACGTCGCGGTCCTCCACCCGCAGGCGGGACAGGACGCTGTAGTCGAGGGACTTGAGGTGCGTCGGGCGGACGCGCTTGCCCTTTTCGAGCTCCAGCTTGTCCGTCCGGAAGTCAATGACGTCCTCGACGATCTTGAGGCCGACCATGTCCTTGTGGACCAGCTCCTCGAAGGTCGAGCGGATGTCGGCGATGCGCTCCTCGTAGCCGCGCTCGATCTTCCTGGCCTCCTGGGTGATGCTCTTCTTCGCCTGGGCGTCCGAGGCCTTGTCCTTGCGGCTGGCCACCTTGACGTCCACCACCACGCCGCTGGAGCCCGGGGGCAGGGTGAGCGACGCGTCGCGCACGTCCTCGGCCTTGTCGCCGAAAATGGCGCGCAGCAGCTTCTCCTCGGGGGCCAGCTCGGTCTCGCCCTTCGGCGTCACCTTGCCCACGAGGATGTCGCCCGGCCCCACCTTGGCGCCGATCTTCACAATGCCGTCGTCGTCCAGGTTGCGCAGGGCCTCCTCGCTCACGTTCGGGATGTCGCGCGTGATCTCCTCGGGGCCCAGCTTCGTGTCGCGCGCCTCCATCTCGAAGACGGAGATGTGGACCGACGTGAAGACGTCGTCCTTGACCACGTCCTCGCTGATGATGATGGCGTCCTCGAAGTTGTACCCGTGCCAGGGCATGAACGCCACGAGGACGTTGCGGCCGAGGGCCAGCTCGCCGCGGTCCACCGCGGGGCCGTCGGCCAGAATCTGGCCCCTGCCCACCTTGACCCCGCGCTCCACGATCGGCCGCTGGTTGATGCAGGTGTTCTGGTTGGAGCGCATGTACTTGCGCAGGACGTACTCGTCCTCGTCCGGGCGGAACGGGTTGTCGCCGCGCTCGCTCACCTTCACGCGGATGCGCTCGCTGTCGGCGTAGACCACCTCGCCCTCGCGCTCGGCCCGGACCACGGTGCCGGAGTTGCGCGCGGTCACGTGCTCAAGCCCCGTGCCCACCAGCGGGGACTCGGCCCGCAGCAGCGGCACGGCCTGGCGCTGCATGTTCGAGCCCATCAGGGCGCGGTTGGCGTCGTCGTGCTCCAGGAAGGGGATCAGCGCGGCGGCCACGCTCACGAGCTGCTTGGTGGACACGTCCATGTAGTCCACCTCGCCCGGGCCCACGCGCGGGTAGTCGGCCCGGCGCCGGCAGAACACGAGGCTCTTCACGAAGACGCGCTTCTCGTTGAGCGGCGCGTTGGCCTGGGCGATGGTGTAGTTGTCCTCGTCGTAGGCCGAGAGCATCTCCACCTTCGTGGAGACCCTGCCCGACTCCACCTTGTAGTAGGGCGTCTCCAGGAAACCGTAGCGGTTGATCTGGGCGTAGGTGGACAGCGAGGCCATGAGGCCGATGTTCGGGCCTTCCGGCGTCTCAATCGGGCAGATGCGGCCGTAGTGCGTGGGGTGCACGTCGCGCACCTCGAACCCCGCCCGCTCGCGGCTCAGGCCGCCCGGGCCCAGGGCGCTCAGGCGGCGCTTGTGCGTCAGCTCGGCCAGGGGGTTGATCTGGTCCATGAAGTGCGAGAGCTGGCTGCGGCCGAAGAAGTCCTTGACCACCGCGCCCACCGGCTTCGGGTTGATCAGGTTCTGCGGCGTCAGCTGCTCCTCGTCCGTGTAGTTCATGCGCTCGCGCACCGTGCGCTCCATGCGGGCCAGGCCCGTGCGGAACTGGTTGGCGAGCAGCTCGCCCACGGCGCGCACCCGGCGGTTGCCCAGGTGGTCAATGTCGTCCAGCACGCCCTCGCCCCCGCGCAGCCGCACCAGGTACTGGAGCGTCTTGACGATGTCGTCCGTGGTGAGCGTCCGGGTGGCCTGGTCAATGTTGAGGCCGAGCTTGCGGTTGATCTTGTACCGGCCCACGGCCGCGAAGTCGTAGCGCGCCGGGTCGGAGAAGAGCTTCTGGAAGAAGGTGCGGTAGGTGGAGGGCGTCGCCGGGTCGCCGGGGCGGACCTTGGCGTAGACGGCCTGCATCGCCGCGTCCTGCGTCATGATGTTGTCCTGGCTCAGGGTGTGCACGATGGCCTGGTCCTTCTGGACCTCCACCGGGTTGAGCAGGCGGAACTCCGTCACGTGGGAGTTGAGGATGCGGTTCAGCGCGGCCTCCGTGAGCACCTGGGCGGCGTCCGCGAAGATTTCGCCCGTCTCCGGGTCGAACACGTCCGCGGCCACCCAGCGCCCCACCAGCTCCTCCTGGGCCGCCGGCTTGCCGTTCACCTTGAACTTGCCCCGCGAGACGGCCACCTCGTCGAACGTGTAGAACAGCGACAGGATCTCCTCGGGCTCCACGAACCCGAAGGCCTTAAGGAACGTGGTCACGGGCAGCTTGCTGCGCCGGTCAATCATGACCCAGAGGTAGTCGTTCAGGTCGTACTCGAACTCCAGCCACGCGCCCCGGTACGGGATGACCCGCGCGCTCAGGATGGTCTTGCCGTTCGTGTGCAGGCGCTTCTCAAAGGAGACGCCGGGCGACTTGTGCAGCTGGCTCACGATCACGCGCTCGGCGCCGTTGATGATGAACGTGCCCACGGGCGTCATCAGCGGAAGCTCGCCGAAGAACACCTCCTGCTCCACCAGCAGCTTCTCCCGGAACTCGTTGTTCCCCACCTCCTCGTACCGCGTCAGGCGCAGCAGCGCCTTCAGCGACGCCGCATAGGTCGCGCCGCGCTCCTGGCACTCCTGGATCGTGTACTTCGGCGGGGTAAACGCGTAATGCACGAAGTCCAGCTTGGTCAGCCCGTTCGGGGAGCTGATGGGGAAAATCTCCTGGAAGACCTCCTGAAGCCCCTGCGGCTTCCGCTCGTCCGGCGGAAGGTCCCACTGGAGAAACTCCTCGTAGGACTTCGTCTGGATTTCAATGAGGTCGGGAAGGTCGATCCGGTCGGGGATCCTGCCAAGGACTTTGCGCGGTTCAAGCGGGTGGGCGACAGCCATGCAGCTTCTCCTTCGTTACGCGGGGTGAGGGGGGGTCGTGTCTTGTCAGGGGAGTCGTGTTCCCGTCTCTTCTGGTCTGCTGAACCGGATGTTTGTTGACAAAGACAGACCTCTCCTTCTGGGATGCGACTGGGTAGTTTACCATACTCCGCCCCCCCTGTCAAAAAATTCCCCGGCGGCCCCTTAAGGCGACGGCCCCCCAACCGGTTCCAGCGGCGCGCGGAACAGACACCGTGTCCGCCGGGATGCCCCGCGTAGCCGCCCCCTCCCGCCTGCCAAACAAATGCTTATTCTGCTAATAACAGGCGGCCCCAACCGCTCAAATCGGGCAAAAAGAAAACTTTGCACCGCCGCGCGGGACCCTGATATACTCCAGGTTGCTCGTCCAGTGCCGCCCCGGCAAGGGGTTGTGGCATTATTCGCAAGTTGCGGTGCGGCAGGCACCGGTCGGGCGCGGTCAACCACTACAAGGGAAACCGGCAGCCATGTCTCTGATAGATAATGTCTTGTCGCTGGAAGCGCAGGCAAACCAAGTGGTCGAGGCCGCCAAGGCGGAAGCAAAGCGGCTGGAGGCGGACACGGAAAAACGCATCGCCGACGTCCGCGCCGAAGTGGCGGCGGGGGTGGAACGGCGGGTGGCCGCCTTCCGCGCCGACGCGGAAGCCAGGATCGCCCGGGAGTTGAAGGCGGAGGAGGAGGAGTTTCGCGCGGCCGGCGAGAAGCTCGGCCGGATCCCGGCGGACAAGACAGGGGCACAGGTGAAGGCCGTTGCGGCCCGGCTGGCGGCCGGCGCGAACACCGGAGCATGACCGATGGCCATAGACCGTATGAAAAAAGTGACGGTCGTCTGCGAAAAGAACCGCACCGGTCTGGTTTTTAAGCGCCTGTTCGACCTCGGCGTGATGGAAGTCGCCGATGTGACGGCGATGCACGGGGACGCGGCCGGGCCCCTGCGGCGCGCGGACGTCTCCACCGAGGAATGTGACCCCCCTCTCCAGAAGATTGCCCTGGCCCTCGGACTCGTGGACACGTTCGCGCCCGAGCAGCAGTCCTTCATCAAGGGGCTGGCGCCGGTGCCGCTGGTGGTGCAGCCCGGCGAGCTGGAGCGGACCCTGGCTGATTTCGATCTGGAGGCGGTGTTCAACGAGGCGCGGGCGCTGGACGAGAAGCACCGCCAGAACGAGCACACGCGCGGGGAAATCCGCGCGACACTTGAGGAGCTCGCCTTTTTCCGGGGTGTTTCCGCGGCTGTCAAGGAGCTGCGCGCCCTTCAGCGGGTGCGGGTGCTTTTCGGGCTGTTTTCCCCGGCCAAATTCGCCGAGGCGGCGGCCGCCGCGGAGTTCGCCGCGCTGCTCGCCTGCGAGGACATCCCCGGTCCGCCCCCCGGCAAGAACGCCCCCCTCCGCAAGGTGGTGGCGTTCGCCGCGGAGCACGAGGCCGCGGCGCGCGAGCTGCTGGTGGCCGCGGGCTTCGAGGAGGTTCCCCTGCCGGCCATGGACGGAAAGGCGGCGGACCGCATCCGGGATCTCGAGGGGGACCTGTCGGTCACGGACGAGACGGCCGCGGAGATCATCAGGGGGGCGGTGCGGCTGTCGGCCCACCGCCGCGCGCTGCGCGTCCTGAAGGCCTTCTGGGAGGGCCGCAAGCGCCGTGTGCTCGCCGAGACGCAGAGCATGCACGGGGAGTGGGTCGGGGTGCTTTCCGGATACGTGCGCGAGCTCGACATCCCGTCCCTCAACAGCATGCTTAAGGACGAGTTTCCGGGGGCCTCCAGCGAAATCACCGATCCGCTGCCGGACGACGATGTGCCGGTGAGCCTGACGGAGACCGGCGGCGCCCAGCCCTTCAAGCTGCTGACCGGCATGTTCGGCCTTCCCCCCTACAACTCGTTCGACCCGTCGCCGTTCATGATGTTCAATTTCTACATTTTCTTCGGCATCTGCTTCAGCGACGCGGCCTACGGCATCATTCTCGCGATTTCCGCCGGATACCTCGCGCGGAAGACGCGGGACTTCGAGGGGCTGAACAACTTCGCCCGCCTTCTGTTCTGGGCGGGCATCTCCACCATGTGCTTCGGCTTCCTGATGGGGTCCTTCTTCGGCGACCTGTACAAGGCGTCCTTCGTGCCGCCGGACAACATCCTCGCGCGGTTCATGGCCGCCGTCACCGTGCTGGACCCGTCTCAGAAGACCATGCCCGCCCTCGGGGTCGCCCTGGTGCTGGGCATCGCGAACCAGTTCTTCGGCATCGGGCTGAAGATGTACGGGTCCATCCGCGACGGCGACATCAAATCGGCCGTCTGCGACGGGCTTTTCTGGATCATCACCCTGACGGGCTTTGTGCTGGTGATCGCCGCCAATTTCGTGCCGGTGATGCCGCCCGTTCTGGGCACGGTGGGGCTGGTGCTGCTGGGGGGCGGCGCGGTGGCGCTGGTGCTTACCCAGGGGCGGGACGAGAAGAGCATCTTCGCCAAGGCTGGCGTGGGCGTCATGAGCCTGTACGGGATCGTGGGCTCCTACGGCCTGACAGCCTTCCTGGGCGACGTGATGTCCTACTGCCGCCTGCTGGCACTGGGCCTCACGACGGGCATCCTGGCGCTTTCGTTCAACATGATCGCGGGGATGCTCTGGGACATTCCGTGGGTGGGCCCCGTGCTGACGGTGCTGGTGCTGATTTTCGCGCACATCTTCAATTTCCTGATCAATGTGCTGGGCGCCTTCGTGCACGCGATGCGCCTGCTTTTTGTGGAGTGGTTCGGACGGTTCTACGAGGGCGGCTCGCGAGAGTTCGCGCCGCTCGGGTTCAACTCGCCCGCCGCAATATTGAAAAAGTCCGCGGCCCCGCAGGCCTGAGACGGGAACACATGAAACTCCGCCCGCCGGCCGGTGCCGGGGGCGGGAAACAGCCGGAGCGTTTCCGGGACACCTTGAGTGGAGGTTGACATGGATCTGACATCGTTGAGCATGGGTTTGGCGTATGCGGGCGCGGCACTGGCCGTCGGGCTCGGCTGCGCGGGCTCCGCAAAGGGGATCGGCACGGCCTCCCAGGCCGCCGCGGGCGTCCTCAGCGAGAAGCCCCACCTCTTCGGCCGCCTGCTGGTGCTGCTTGCCCTGCCCGGCACGCAGGGGTTCTACGGCTTCATCATGATGATGCTCATCGTGACGAGCGACCTCCCCCAGGGGATTAGCGCCGGCGTCACCCTGCTGTTCACCGGCCTGGGCGTTGGGCTGGCGCTCATGATCTCCGCAATCTGGCAGGGCCAGGCCTCCGCGGCGGCCATCAGCCTCGTGTCCCGGCGCGAGTCCGACTTCGGACGCGCCATCGTGCTTCCCGCCATGGTGGAAACCTACGCCGTGGTCGGCCTTCTCGCCGGCATCCTGATTCTGAACTTCCTGAAGTAGGTCTCCGGACCCAACACATATAAAGGACTGCGTGCCATGGCTTTGGACGCAATCAGTCGGACAGTGCTGGAATCGGCGAAGAAGGAGGCGGACCGCATCCTTGAAAAGGCGCGCGCCGCCGCCGAGGCCCGGGTGAAATCCGCCCGCGACACGGCGGAGCAGGAGGGCGAGCGGCGCTACCAGTCCGCCATCCGCGCCGTCGAGGACGAGTGCGCCCGGCAGGTGATCCGGGCGCGCGGCGCGAACAGCAAGGAGCTGCTGGCCGCGCGCAACGCCCGTCTCGCCGAGGTGTTCGCCGCCGCGAAGGCGGCCGTTCTGAGCATGCCCGCCGCGGAGTACGGCAGGACGATGTTTGGCCTGCTGCGCGCCGCCGCCGGAAACGGCGGGGGCCGGGTGCGCGTGCATCCGAGCGACGAGGCGGTTTTCGAGACCCTCATCACCGAGGCCAACCGCTCCCGCGCCGGGGCCGGGCCGCTGACGCTCGACCGCGCGCATCCGCTGGACGAGCGCGGCGGGTTTGTGCTGGACGCGGGGGCCTACCAGGTGGACCAGACCCTGGGCACGCTGCTTGCCGACATCGAGAGGGACATGGCGCCCGAAATCGCGGCGGCCCTGTTTGAGTGATCATAGCGCCGCGGGCGGGCCGCGGCCACAGGCCGAACGGAAATCAGGTGAAACGGTAACGTGGTTACACTGAGCACAGAAAAGGAAGAGTGGGGTTTCGTCTGCGGGCAGGTGAGCGTCCTCGAGGCCGGCCTGCTCCCCCGGGACTTCTTTCAGGGCCTCGCCGGGTTGGAGAAACTCGACGACCTGCTGCACCGGTTGCAGGACACCCCCCTGCGCGACTTCGTCACCCCCGGCGCCTCCTGGGAGGAGTGGAACGACATTGTGGACCAGCATTTCCGCCATGAGATGGTGGCCGTCCGCGAAAACAGCCCCTCGGGGGCCGTGGCCGCGCTGTTCCTCCTTCCCGGCGACTATCTCAACCTCAAGCGCGCCCTGTTGCGGCTCGGATCTTACCCCTTCCCCGCAAACCTCTTCAGCGAGGAGCGCCTGGCCGCGGCGGCCGCGGGCGACGTGGGCGGGCTGCCCCAGGATCTGCGGATGACCCTTGCCCGCCTGGGCGGCAGCCCCTCCGACGATCCGGCGGCCCGCGCGGTGCTCGACGCCGCGCTGGACGGGGCCTACCTCCGCCACATGCTTGACCTGGCGGCGGAGCTGGACATTCCGATGATCACGGCCTATGTGGACGATCTGGTCCTCTCGCGCGCCGTCACCATGCTGTGGCGCGCGGCCCGGTCGGGCCAGCCGCTCAAGGCGCTGGAGGACCATGTGACGCCCCTGGGCGAGCACACGCACATCATCCGGGGCCTGCTCTCCGCGGGCGACCCGCGGGGCTGGGGCGCGCTGGTGCCCGGGGCCGTGGGCGACTGCCTCCGCCAGGCGCTGGAGAGCTCCGACGAGGACCCGGTGCAGGCGTTCGAGCTGCACGTCTCCAACGCGCTCATGAACTTCGCCAAGGGCGCGAAGCTCCAGACGATGGGGCCCGAGCGCGTTGCCGGATATTTTGTCGGGCTGAAGGCCCAGGTCTTCAACCTCAAACTGGTCATCAGCGGCCGCTTCAACGGGATAGACCCCGATATGCTGCGGCGGCGGTTGCGGGAATGCTATGTCTAAGGCGGTTGCGATAGGAGAGCGGGGCCTGATCCTGGGCTTCAAGGGCGTCGGCGTCACCGTGGTCCCCATCGAGGGCGCGGAGGCGTTCAAGAGGGAGCTGATGCACGCCGCCCGCGACCCGGAGGTGGCGCTGGTGCTGGTGACGGAGTCGGCCGCCGCGCTGGACCCCGAGGCCCTCAAGGATTTCCGCGCGCTGAGCGCGGCCATCCTGACAACCATCCCGACGCACCAGGGCAGCACCCATTTTAGTTTCCAGGAAATGCGGGGCGCTGTCGAGCGCTCCATCGGCGTTGACATGCTAGGCAAGGACTGAAGAACATGAGCAATGAGCACGGCAAGGTGGTGAAGGTTTCCGGACCCCTCGTCCAGGCGAGCGGCCTGCGCGGCGCGCGCATGTACGACATGGTGCGCGTCGGCAACGACAGGCTCTTCGGCGAGATCATCGAGATCCGGAACGATCTCTACTCGATCCAGGTCTACGAGGAGACCGAGGGCATCGGCCCCGGCCAGCCCGTGGTCCGGACGGGGGTGCCCCTGAGCGTCGAGCTCGGGCCGGGGCTCATCCGGTCCATCTACGACGGCGTGCAGCGGCCGCTGGACGCGCTCTACCGGGGCTTCGGCGACTTCATCGTGCGCGGCGCGGAGAGCCCGTCGCTGGACCGCAAGGCCCAGTGGGACTTTGTGCCCGCCGCCAAGGTTGGGGACACCGTCGTGGCCGGCGACGTGCTCGGCACGGTCAAGGAGAGCATCCTGGTCGTCCATAAGATCATGGTTTCCCCCGATGTGAAGGGGGAGGCGAAGGTGGCCAAGATCGGCCCCGTCACCGGCAACGTGGACACCGAGGTCGCCGTGCTGGAGACCGCGGCGGGCCCCGTCCCCGTCACCATGGTCCACCGGTGGCCCGTGCGCAAGCCGCGCCCCGTCACGGGCAAGATGCAGCCGTCCGTGCCCATGGTCACGGGCCAGCGCGTCGTGGACATGTTCTTCCCCCTGACCAAGGGCGGCACGGCCTGCGTGCCCGGCCCCTTCGGCTCCGGCAAGACCGTCGTGCAGCACCAGCTCGCCAAGTGGTCCGACGTGGACATCGTGGTCTACGTGGGCTGCGGCGAGCGCGGCAACGAGATGACCGACGTGCTCATGGAGTTCCCGCACCTGAAGGACCCCAAGTCGGGCGAGTCCCTCATGGAGCGCACCGTCCTCGTGGCCAACACGTCCAACATGCCCGTGGCCGCCCGGGAGGCCTCCGTGTTCACCGGCATCACCATCGCCGAGTATTTCCGCGACATGGGCTACTCCGTGGCCCTGATGGCCGACTCCACCAGCCGCTGGGCCGAGGCCATGCGCGAGATGTCCGGACGCCTCGAGGAGATGCCCGGCGAGGAGGGCTACCCGGCCTACCTCGGCTCCCGCATCGCCGCCTTCTACGAGCGCTCCGGCAGCGTCACCTGCCTCGGGTCCGACAAGCGCGCGGGCACCCTGTCCCTCATCGGCGCGGTGTCCCCCGCCGGCGGCGACTTCTCCGAGCCCGTGACCCAGGCCACGCTCCGTGTCGTGAAGGTCTTTTGGGGGCTCGATGACAAGCTGGCCTTTGCCCGCCACTTCCCGGCCATCAACTGGCTCACCTCCTACTCCCTCTACCAGGAGACGGTGGACGCCTACGCGAACGCGAACGTCGCCCCGGGCTGGGAGGCCGCCCGCAAGCGGGCCATGGGCCTGCTGCAGCGCGAGGCCGAACTGGAGGAGCTGGTCCGCCTCGTGGGCATGGACGCCCTGGCCGCCGGCGACCGCCTGCTCATGCAGGCCGCCAAAATGGTGCGCGAGGACTTCCTCCACCAGAACGCCTTCGACGACCGCGACACCTACACGTCGCTGCCCAAGCAGTACCGCCTCCTGTCGCTCATCCAGCACTACGAGGACGAGGCCCGGGCCGCCCTGGAGCAGGGCGCGGAGTTGAACACGCTGCTTACCCTGCCCGTGCTGGAGGACATCTCCAAGGCGCGGCTCATCGCCGAGGAAAGGCTGGAGGAGTTTGACGCGCTGAATGCGCAGGTTTCGGAGGCCGTCGCGGCCCTTCCCCGCTACTAGAAACGCTGGACACTGGACGCAACCCAACCGCAGAGAGCAAGAAGCATGGTCACCAGAGAATACCGCACAGCAAGACAGATCATCGGGCCGCTGGCCATGGTGGACGGCGTCGAGGGCATCACCTACGGCGAGCTCACGGACATCAAACTGGACAACGGGGAACTGCGCCGCGGCCGCGTGCTTGAAGTGAACGGCGACAAGGCCGTGGTCCAGGTCTTCGAGGGCACGAGCGGCCTGGCGCCCGAGGAGATGACCGTCAAGTTCCTCGGCAAGCCGCAGGAGATCGGCGTGTCCGAGGACATGCTCGGCCGCGTCTTCGACGGGTCCGGACGCCCCATTGACAAGGGGCCGGAGATCATCCCCGAGAAGTGGGTGAACATCAACGGCAACCCGATGAACCCCTACGCCCGCGACTACCCCAACGAGTTCATCCAGACCGGCATCTCGACCATTGACCTGCTCAACACCCTCGTGCGCGGCCAGAAGCTCCCCATCTTCTCCGCCTCCGGCCTGCCCCACTCCCGCCTCGCGGCGCAGGTGGCCCGCCAGGCCCAGACGCGCAAGGGCGGCGAGAAGTTCGCCGTGATCTTCGCCGCCATGGGCATCACCTTCGAGGAGTCCGAGTTCTTCCAGGCCGACTTCCGCCGCACCGGCGCCATCGAGCGCGCCGTGCTCTTCATCAACC